>CANCFZ010000036.1 GCA_947377425.1 Flavobacteriaceae bacterium | reverse complement strand
GAATTTGTTTTTCCGATAGCATTCATGGCTATGGCGGTTGCGGTGGCTCCAGTTCCACATGACAAAGTTTCATCTTCAACGCCGCGTTCATAAGTTCTTAATCGGAAATGATTATTCGAAATTTGATTCACAAAATTGACATTACTACCAGCTTTTCCATACAAATCAGAATAACGAATTTCGGCTCCATTAGTTTTTACATCATAATTTTCAATGTCATTTACCAAAGTAACATGATGTGGTGAACCTGTATTAAGGAAAACGTATTCACTATCAATTTTCACTTCATCAACATCTTTCATTTGAAGCGATACAATTCCGTTTTCTAAAATTGTGGCATGATGCAAACCATCCGCTGCAATAAAAGTTGTTTTGTCATTAATCACATTCAAACTTTTAGCGAAAGCTACCAAACACCTGCCGCCATTGCCACACATCGAACTTTCGTTTCCATCGGAATTATAATAGACCATTCTGAAATCGGTTTCTGTGTCATTTTCCAACAAAATCAATCCGTCTGCTCCAATTCCGAAACGTCGGTCGCATAATTTTTCAATTAATTGAATAGTTCCTTTTGGAAAAAAACCTTGACGATTATCAATCATCACAAAGTCATTTCCTGTTCCTTGGTATTTATAAAACTTAATTTGCATTTTATTTTTTATAGAATCACAAAGTTACAACTATTAATGATACGTTAAAGAGTGTTAAACGAGCGTTAAAGCATTTTTTTAAAATTAAAAATTTTCTAATTTTACTTTCAAATAATTAAATCATAAAAGACATGAAACGATTTTCGAGTTTATTTTTAGTAGCATTATTGAGTGGTGCAACTACTCTTGGTGGTTACAAGTTGTTTATTGAAAAAGGAATTGGAACTAATTCTATAATTACACAAGCTTCCGAAAATTACGGAAGAACTGTTGGATTGGGAGCAGAAAATATAGATTTTACATCGGCTGCCGACAAATCTGTACACACTGTTGTTCACGTAAAAAATGTATCCGTACGAACTGTTTACAATCCAATTATGCAGTTTTTTTATGGTTCCAATGGTGGTTCGCAACAACAAGAACAAATTGGAACAGGTTCGGGTGTAATTATTTCGGAAGACGGTTATATTGTAACTAACAACCACGTTATCAAAGATGCAACCGAATTGGAAGTGACTTTAAACAACAAAAAAGTGTACAAAGCCAAATTAATTGGAACCGATTCTAAAATGGATATTGCTTTATTAAAAATTGATGCCGATGAGAAACTACCTTATTCTACGTTTGCCGATTCTGATCAAGTTAAAGTTGGTGAATGGGTTCTAGCAGTTGGAAATCCGTACAACTTAACGTCAACGGTTACGGCTGGTATTGTTTCTGCCAAAGCTAGAAATTTAGATACTAACGGAATTCAATCATTCATTCAAACGGATGCTGCAGTAAATCCAGGAAATTCTGGAGGTGCTTTAGTAAATACTCGTGGCGAATTGATTGGAATTAACACGATGATTTCTTCTCCAACAGGAAGTTATACTGGATATTCGTTTGCGATTCCGTCTAATATTACTCGTAAAATTATTGAAGATATTATGGAATTTGGTAATGTGCAACGAGGAGTTTTAGGTGTTGCTGGAAATGAGTTAAACGGACCAACATCTAAAGAATTAGGCATTAAAGAAACGCAAGGTTATTACATTACTAAAGTCATAAAAAACTCTGGTGCCGAAAAAGCAGGTTTGAAAAAAGGTGATGTGATTGTTAAGTTAGACAACCAACCCATTTCAACATATCCTGAACTTAATGGCTATATTAGCACGAAACGACCAAATGACAAAGTTCAAGTCACTGTAATTCGTGATGGAAAAAATCAAATTATTCCAGTTACTTTAGTTAAAAATGACTTAATTAATACCGATTTTAAAGGTTTAGAATTAGAAAATATTGATGCGGCAGATAAGAAAAAATTCAAAATTGATTATGGTGTTAAAATAAAAGAAGTCAATAACGACAGATTGAAGCCTTATGAAAATGAATTAAATGGAAGTATCATTTTAACCATTGACGGCACCAAAGCTACTGATGTAGAATCGATTTCAAGATTATCAAATGACAAAAATGAAAATCAAGGTGTAAGTATCGAAATGATTAACAAAATGGGACAAATTATTAGAATCATCATTTAATATATTTTATAAAATTGGGTTAAGCAACCATCAACTTTTTAGTTGGTGGTTTTTTTTATAAAAAAGTTTAAAATAATTTCACGAAAACGTTATAGTTGATTACTTTTGCATCGAAAATAAAAAAGAATCTGAAACATTCCGAAACTTCGGAACAGATTAAACAACACAACATAACTATTTTTATTTCTTATGAGTAACAACACTTTATACGAAAAAGAACTCTCTTTTCAAGCAGACAGGCGAAAAGCTGGAGTAGAATTCATCAAAATTATTAGTGATTTATGGTATGATAAATCCATTGAATTGGTTTTTTTTAGAAATCAATTAATCGACAGAAACGTTAGTGATATTATGAACTTGCACGAATATGCAGGTGAATTTGTTCAAAAACCAATCATTGTTTTCGACTCTGTTGAAATTGCTCGTGCTATTTTGAATTTAGATTTACCACCTTCACGAATTGATATTGGTAAACTTACTTATGAATATCATTTAGAAGATAACAAATATCACGATGCTAGAGCTTTTGTTATTGATAAATTAAAAGATGCTAAAAGTTCACAAGAAATAAAACCTAAAGATGTAGTGCTTTATGGTTTTGGTAGAATTGGACGATTGTTGGCTCGTGAAATGATGAGCAAAATTGGAAAAGGACAACAACTTCGATTAAGAGCAATCGTTACTCGTGATAGAAACGACGCTCAATCATTAGAAAAAAGAGCTTCTTTGTTGCGATATGATTCTGTTCACGGAGATTTTGAAGGTTCTGTTTCGGCAGATACTGAAAATAATGCCTTGATTATAAATGGAACAACCGTTCATATAATTACAGCAAATGCTCCAGAAGAAATTGATTATACCGCTTACGGAATTGAAGATGCTTTGGTAATTGACAATACTGGCGTTTTTACAACAGAAGAAGCATTAAAACGTCATTTGGTTTCAAAAGGTGTTGGAAAAGTATTATTGACCGCTCCAGGAAAAGGCGTTCCGAATATAGTTTATGGAGTAAATCACAATGATTATAATCCAGATGAAGTTAACATTTTTTCAGCTGCATCTTGTACAACCAATGCTATTACTCCTATTTTAAAGGCTGTTGAAGATACACTTGGAGTTGTAAAAGGCCATTTAGAAACGATTCATTCGTATACAAACGACCAAAATTTGGTTGACAATATGCACAAAAAATACCGTCGTGGAAGAGCTGCTGCATTGAATATGGTAATTACAGAAACTGGTGCTGGAAGTGCTGTTGCAAAAGCATTACCAAGTTTGGCAGGCAAATTAACTTCAAATGCAATTCGTGTTCCGGTTCCAAATGGTTCATTAGTTGTGTTGAATTTAGAAGTTGGCAAATCTACTTCTATTGAAGAAGTAAATAATATAATGAAACATTATGCTCTTGAAGGAGAACTTGTAGAGCAAATAAAGTATTCGTTAAACAATGAATTGGTTTCATCGGATATTGTAGGAACCTCGGCGCCATCAATTTATGATAGTAATGCAACTATAGTTTCGGGCGATGGCAACAATATTGTATTATACATTTGGTATGATAATGAATATGGATATAGTCATCAAGTCATTCGATTGGCAAAATATATTGCAAAAGTTAGACGTTATACTTATTATTAGTAGTTATTAATTCAACATGTAAATCCGTTTATCTTGATCAAAACTCGACAAACGGATTTCTTAATTAAGATTTGATTAAAACTCAAACTCATTGTTAATTCATTGATAAACTTGCATAATTTAGCGTCATTAATAGCAATCAAATCTTCTAATGAGAAAATTAATAATGTTATTGTTCTTGATCACTTTTCAATTAATGACTGCTCAAGTCAACAAAAAAACAGTGACCTATAAGTATGGGCATAATGGGATGGAGCTTATAGTAACATCCAAAAAAGAAACAATAATAATAAGTACTTTTAATTCAAAATTAGAGTTAAAAGAAGATATAGCAGAAAAAGTTTACAATTATTATAGAGACAATAAAGACAACAATTGTTTGTCAACTGGAGATACTCTTATAATAAATGGAAACAATGCAAGAGTTACTGGAAAATGTTTAGTAACCAAAAAAGGCAAACTAACAGCAGTCGAATTTTATTATGAAAAAATAGAATGGAATTCGGGACTAACTGAATTTTATAAGAAAAATTTTAGTTAAGAATTTAACTTTTATAAACTCAAACGCTTAGTTATTCTAGGCGTTTTTTATTGATTATTTTTTAAGCAAAACAATAAATTGTAAGATTTTTACTTTTCATAAAATAAATTGAATGTATTTAATCGATTTTATTTGTTGCTTAATCGAATAATCATTAATATTACAGTCCCAAACAATAACGCCGTTCTTTATTTATAACTAATAGATATTTTCCCAAATCTATCTATAAAACTTAACCTACACTATGAGAAAAATTATATTTATCTTGTTGCTGTCTTCTTATTGTTCATTTGGTCAAAATGAAAAAAAAGTAGAACAGTACAACTATGGAAAAAATGGAATTGAGTACATTGCTAAAAGCAAAAGTGGCAAAACAATTATTATTAGCACTTTCAATTCTAGACCAACAATTAAAGATGAAGTAGCTATAAATGTATTCAATTACTTCAGAGAAAAAGCACCACAAGATGGTGATAAAATTACTATCCTAGCGAATGGAGCCATTGTTAAAGGTACTTGCTATGTTAAAGTAAAAGACAACCTTACTTCGGTAGAATTCCATTATGAAAATGTTGAATGGAATACTGGATTAACGGAAGTATACACAAATCCGAATCCAACAAACTCAACTTCAATTGCAAACAACGATGATTAGTTTATTTCTTCTATACCAGCTATACAAAAAAACGCTCCATAAAAGGAGCGTTTAGTTTTGTAAAATATTTTGAACGATTTTAAGCATTTCCTGCCGCAGCAATTAAATTCAGTGCTGAACCTGCTTTAAACCATCCAATTTGACTATCATTATAAGTATGATTAGCTAAAATCGATTCTACTGAACCATCAGCGTGAGTGATTTCTAATGTCAATGGCTTATTTGGAGCAAAACTTGTTAAGTCAACAAAATTGAATGTATCGTTTTCTTTAATTTTGTCGTAATCTGCTTCGTTAGCAAATGTTAATGCCAACATTCCTTGTTTTTTCAAATTTGTTTCGTGAATACGAGCAAATGATTTTACTAAAACGGCTTTCACACCCAAAAAACGTGGTTCCATTGCGGCGTGCTCACGTGAAGAACCTTCACCATAGTTTTGATCACCAACCACAATTGTTGGAACACCAGCGGCTTTGTATGCTCTTGCCACAGCAGGAACTGTTCCATATTCTCCAGTTAATTGATTTTTAACTTTGTTTGCTTCTTGATTATAAGCGTTTACAGCGCCAATTAACATATTATTTGAAATATTATCTAAATGCCCACGGAAACGTAACCAAGGTCCTGCCATAGAAATATGATCAGTTGTGCATTTACCGAAAGCTTTAATTAATAATTTAACCCCTGTGTAATTTTTACCGTCCCAAGCATCAAATGGAGCTAACAACTGAAGTCTATCCGAAGTTTCGCTTACTAGAATTTGCACACCAGAACCATCGGCAGCTGGAGCTTGAAAACCTGCGTCTTCAACCGCAAAACCTTTAGTTGGTAATTCATCACCTGTTGGTGGATTAAATTTCACAGCTTCTCCTTTATCATTTAACAAAGTATCCGTTAATGGATTGAAAGACAAATCTCCTGAAATTGCTAAGGCAGCAACCATTTCTGGCGAAGTTACAAAAGCGTGTGTATTTGGATTTCCATCAGCACGTTTTGAGAAATTTCTATTAAATGAGTGTACAATTGTGTTTTTCTCACCTTTGTCTGCTCCTGCTCTATCCCATTGACCGATACATGGTCCACAAGCATTTGTAAAAACTTTAGTTCCCATTTTTTCAAAAGTAGCAATAATCCCATCTCTTTCGATAGTATATCTAACCTGCTCAGAACCTGGATTGATTCCGAATTCAGCTTTTGGAGTAATTCCGTGAGCTACCGCTTGTTCAACAATTGATGCTGCACGAGCCATATCTTCATAAGATGAGTTAGTACAAGAACCAATTAATCCCCATTCAACTTTTAAAGGCCAGCCATTTTTAGCCGCTTCTTCTTTCATTTTAGAAACTGGAGTTCCTCTATCTGGTGTAAAAGGACCATTGATATATGGTTCTAATTCAGATAAATTTATTTCTATTAATTGGTCAAAATATTGTTCTGGATTGGCATAAACTTCATCGTCACCAGTTAAATATTTAGCTACTTTATCGGCAGCATTAACTACATCTTGACGACCTGTTGAAGCTAAATATCTTCTCATTGAATCATCATAACCAAACGTTGAAGTTGTGGCTCCAATTTCGGCACCCATATTACAGATTGTACCTTTACCTGTACAAGACATATTAATTGCTCCTTCACCAAAATATTCAACAATAGCGCCAGTTCCACCTTTTACGGTAAGAATATCGGCAACTCTTAAAATTACATCTTTTGGAGCAGTCCAACCGTTTAATTTTCCAGTTAATTTAACTCCTATAAGTTTTGGAAATTTTAATTCCCAAGCCATCCCTGACATTACATCAACAGCATCAGCACCACCAACACCAATAGCTAACATTCCTAATCCACCGGCGTTTACTGTATGTGAATCGGTTCCAATCATCATTCCGCCCGGGAAAGCATAATTTTCTAAAACTACTTGGTGAATAATTCCTGCTCCTGGTTTCCAAAAACCAATTCCGTATTTATTTGAAACTGATGACAAGAAATCAAAAACTTCTTTTGATTGTGAATTTGCTACAGCTAAATCGGTTTTGGCACCAACCTTGGCTTGAATTAAGTGATCACAATGCACTGTTGTAGGAACAGCAACTGTTTTTTTACCAGCGTGCATAAATTGCAACAACGCCATTTGAGCAGTTGCATCTTGACAAGCGACCCTATCTGGAGCGAAATCAACATAATCAACTCCTCGTTTAAACACATTTGAGGGCATTCCGTCCCAAAGATGTGTATATAATATTTTTTCAGTTAATGTTAGTGGACGACCAACTAGCTCACGTGCTTTATCAACACGAGCAGCCATTGAAGCATACACTTTTTCAATCATTTCTATATCAAAAGCCATAATAAAATAGGTTATTTTTGTTTGCAAGCAAATTTACGAAATCGATGTTCCATTAAAAAATTTTTAGTCAAATATCTTTATCTCTTTCAATAATTTATGAAAACAAGAGTTTTAACAAGCAATTTTTATCAAAATCTCATTTAAAAAGATATAAATTGAGAATTGTTAATTTTAAAGCTAAGTATAATTTTTATCAAATCTATATAAACAAAAACTCCTTATATATTTAAAAACATATAAGGAGCATTTCAATTTTAAATTTAATTTTTACATTAATTTATCAATAATCATTTCTTCCGTAATTCCTTCGGCATCAGCTTTATAATTTTTGATGATTCTATGACGAAGAATTCCAGTCGCAACTGCTTTTACATCTTCAATATCTGGAGAGAATTTTCCATTAAATGCTGCATTTGCTTTGGCAGCCAAAATTAAATTTTGAGAGGCTCTAGGACCAGCTCCCCAATCTAAATAATTATTTACATAATCGGTTGACAATGCACTTTTTGGACGAGTTTTTCCAACCAAAGTAACGGCATATTCAATCACATTATCAGCAACTGGAATTCTACGAATTAAATGTTGAAAATCAATTATTTCTTGACCTGTAAACAATGGATTTATAGTTTGCTTAGTATCCGATGTTGTACTTTTCACTACTTCAACTTCTTCTGAAAATGATGGATAATCTAATTTTATTGCGAACATAAAACGGTCTAATTGTGCTTCTGGCAAAGGATATGTTCCTTCTTGTTCAATTGGGTTTTGTGTTGCTAAAACGAAATAAGGCAAATCTAATTTATAATTATGTCCTGCTATGGTAACCGAACGCTCCTGCATAGCTTCTAATAAAGCTGCTTGTGTTTTTGGAGGTGTTCTATTAATCTCATCTGCTAAAATAATATTTGAAAAAATTGGTCCTTTTATGAATTTGAATTGGCGATTTTCATCAAGAATTTCACTTCCCAATATATCTGATGGCATTAAATCTGGAGTAAACTGAATTCGTTTAAAATCCAATCCTAATGCTTGTGCAATTGTGTTTACCATTAAGGTTTTTGCCAAACCTGGAACACCAACCAACAAGGCGTGTCCACCAGAAAAAATACTTAATAAAATTTGATCAACAACATCGTTTTGACCAATAATTATTTTGGAAATTTCTTTTTTAAGCTCAATTCTCTTTTTTACTAGGTTTTGTATAGCAGTGACGTCTGACATTTTGTTTTGTATTTTAGATTTTGACACTTCGACTGCGCTCAGTGGTGACAGTAGTCAAATTTAGACAATATTATTTTTTTAACCAATTATTAGTGAATGTACAATCTCTATATTCACCATTTATCTTGATATAAGTTTCTTTTATTTTCTTTTCAGACCATTTTGCGATTGCATCAATTTGTTTTTCTTTAAGAGCTAGTTCTTTTATTTTAGTGTAATCTTTACTAAAATCTGCTGTGTGTTCTTCTATTTTATTAGTAACCATTATAATTTTGTAGCGTTTTCCTGCTTTAGGATCTTCGTCAAAAATTACTGATGAAATATCACCACTTTTCATATTAGAAACTTGAGCATATAATTCTGGGTCCATTTTAGTCAACTCGAAATGTGTGTCTTGAGTTTTTGGATTAATTAAAGTTCCTCCATTAGCTCTAGTTTCTTTTTCGTCTGACATTGTTCTTGCTGCATCTGCAAAGGTAATTTCTTTATCTTGAACTCTTTTTTTAATCAATTCTATTTTATCTTTAGCATCTTTTAAAGCATCAGGCGAAATTTTTGGAGACATTAATATATGACGTAATTCCAAATCTTGTCCTTTTATTTTTTCAAGATAAATTATATGAAAACCAAATTCAGTTTCAAATGGTTCTGAAATTTCACCTTCTTGAAGTGAATAAGCTACATCCTTAAACTCTTTAACAAAAGGTGTTTTTTTATTTATTTTATAAAATCCACCACTCGCTCTTGAACCCGGATCTTCTGTATACAAAACCGCTTTGGTGGTAAAGCTAGCTCCTTCTTGAACTTGTTTTTTAATTTCTTTTAGTCTATCAATAACAGCTTGTTTTTCGACAGCAGAGACTTTTGGCGTAACAACAATTTGTGCAATTTCTAATTCAGCACCTAAAAGTGGTCGTTCTGATTCTGGTATTTTTTTAAAGAAGTTTCTAGTTTCTTCAGGTGTAATTTGAATTGGATCAACAATTTTTTTCTGCATTTCTGAAGCTAATTTTTGTTGTTTTAGAATTTCAAAAAGTTCAGTTTTAAATTCGTCTTCATTATTTTTTTTGAAGTATTTTACAACATTTTCCATAGATTTCAACTGTTCAACCATGTAGTCTAACTGTTGATTCATTTTTTCTTTAACTTCTTCATCTTTTACAACAATAGAGTCTTGAATCGCTTGATGTGCATATAATTTATCTTCAAGAAGTTTTCCTAGCATTTGACATCTTGTAATATTTTTTGTAGAACCTCCAGAGCCTTCAATTTCAAGAAATGCCTTGTCAATATCAGAGTCAAGAATGATATAATCACCAACTGTAGCAATAATTCCATCAACTTTTTGTCGTTTATTTTGTTGTTGAGTGACCTTTTTTTCAGGTTCTTTTTCTTTAATAATTTCTTGTGAAAATCCGTAAAAACTAATTAAAAAAAGGAAAACACTTACTACTATCTTATTATTCAATACATTCATCATTGGTCAGTTATTATTTTTTAATTTGTTTTTTTACTTTTTCGAAAACGTCTTGATTTACCTTAACAGTAAATTCTGTTTTGAGTTCATTTACCCAATTTTGCTCTAAATATTGTTGATAATCATTAACTAATTTACCTTTGCATTCATCTAATGTTTTAACTCCAGCTGGAATAACTTTAGAAATTTTAGTAATAAAATAATATTCTCCTTTATTAGAAATTTCAGAAACTCCTACTTCCATTTTAGTTTCTTTAGGCAATGCCTCTGCTCCCTCTTCATAAACACCTTCGTAACTCATTACATTAAGAACATCTTTAGTATTGAATTTATCTTTAATTTCTTTTGAAGTCTGATTTTTATTAACCATCACTAATACCTTCTTCATAATATCCAAGCTGGTTGAAGAATATATTTCGGCATTAACTCTAGTTTTCCATAAATGTTTATCCTTTTGGGTTTCATAGAATGCTTTTAAACCTGTAGTATCGGTTTTAGATCGTTGCCAGATTTCTTTATCCATCAAATCAAACAATAACAATCCGTCACGATATTCATCCATTACTGCTGAAAATTCTGGAAACTCATTTTCAAGATTATCATTATTGTACTGATTACGTTGATTGTCTACAAAATTTTCAAATAATTTATCTACTAATTTCTCAATCGGCTTTACAGAAATACCAGATTTTTGTTGAGAATAGATATAATCTAAAAAGTTTGTGCCCGATAACTTTTTAGTTCCAACACTAAATAATGTTCCTGAATACTTTTTAGCATCAGTAGGTAGTTCCCATTTTGCTTCATAAAAATCATTAGTAACATATTTAACAATAATTGCATAGAGTTTATTATCTCTTTTTATTGGATATTTTACTCTCAATTTTTCTGTTAGTGAATTCTCAATCAATCTAGAACGGTCGTCTTTACTGATTTTGTTTTCCAATTCAATTTTAGAATCATCATACGATTTTATTGGAAACTTATCTATCAATTTTACTATATGCCAGCCAAATTGAGTTTCAAATGGTTTAGAAACAGGATTTTCTTTAGTTAAACCAAAAGCTTGATTTTCAAATTCATCTGAACTAAGTTGACCTGAACCAAATCTATTCAACACACCGCCTTTAGAAGCTGATGATTTATCTTCCGAGAATTGTTTAGCTAATTCCTCAAACTTTTCTCCTTGTTGTAATTTTTTATAAATATCGTCAATTGTAGTTTTTGCTGTTGGAACATCTACACCATCTTTATTTTTTAAAATCATAATATGAGCAACAGAAACCTCACCTCTATTGTCTCTTATATCATTAACTTTTATCAAATGGTAACCAAAACGAGTTCTTACTGGCATTGAAACAGTTCCAACCGGCGTATTGTAAGCACCATTTTCAAATGCATAAACCATTCTAAAGCTTGTAAAATAACCTAAATTTCCTTTATTTTCTTTGGCAGAAGGATCTTGAGAAACTTCTTGAGCTACAGTTCCAAAATCTTCTCCTTTTACAATTCTATCTCGAATTGCTAAAGTCTTATTAAAAGCCACTAAAGTATCTGCTGGAGAAGCATTTTCATCAACCATAATAAGAATATGCGATGCATTTACTTCTTTCAAAAGTCTTTTATATCCTTCATCTACAAGCTCTTTAGTAACTTTAGAATCTGTTGTGTAATTTTTAGCTAATTGAACTCTGTATGATTTTAATTCATTTTGATATTGAGAATTATTTTGAAGTCCCAATTTATTGGCTTTACTAACTTTTAACTTATAACCCACAAATAAATCTAAATATTGATTTAAATCTTTTTGGGATTCGTCTTTAACTAAATCTAAATTTTTATTGTAAACTCTAATGAACTCATCAGTATAATAAGGTTTACCGTCAACAGTAAACAAAACTTCTTTGGAGTTACTTTGTGCATTTGCCATAAAAGCAACAGTCATTAACAACCCTAAAAACAAATGTTTCAACTTCATTATCTATTTTTTAAAATAAGTTATATCAAAAATATTATCGGTTAGCAACTTTTAAAACTAATAAGTTACAATCAACAAAAGTAACAAATCGGCTGTATTATACAAGTAACACTATTACTATTAACAAAATTTTATTAACAGAATCTCACTCAAATGATTTTGAAAAGTAAAGTTGCATTAGTTATTTATTTAATAAATAGTATTTTTGCATTCCATTACAAAAATTATGAGCTTTTTAAAAGAAATATTACGTCGCAGAACATTCGGAATTATATCACATCCCGATGCTGGAAAAACAACTCTAACTGAAAAATTATTACTTTTTGGAGGTGCTATCCAAGAAGCCGGTGCCGTTAAAAACAATAAAATCAAAAAAGGAGCAACGAGTGATTTTATGGAAATTGAACGCCAAAGAGGTATTTCCGTTTCTACTTCGGTTTTGGCATTTATATATAAAGACAAGAAAGTAAATATCCTTGATACGCCTGGTCACAAAGATTTTGCGGAAGATACTTTTAGAACACTTACAGCTGTCGACAGTGTTATTGTTGTAATTGACGTAGCAAAAGGTGTTGAGGAACAAACCGAAAAGTTAGTGTCGGTTTGTAGAATGAGAAAAATTCCAATCATTGTTTTTATCAATAAATTAGATCGAGAAGGAAAAGATGCTTTTGACTTAATGGATGAAGTCGAACAAAAATTAGGTCTTCAAGTAACACCTTTGAGTTTTCCTATTGGAATGGGATATGATTTTCAAGGAATATATAACATTTGGGAAAAGAACATCAATCTTTTTAGCGGAGATAGCCGAAAAAATATTGAAGACACAATTGCTATTTCTGACATCATGAGCCCCGATTTAGAAAAATTGATTGGCGAAAAACCAGCTACAAAACTTAGAGAAGAACTTGAATTAATAGATGAAGTATATCCGAAATTTGACAGAGAAGAATATCTAAACGGGAATTTGCAACCTGTATTTTTTGGTTCGGCTTTAAATAATTTTGGAGTTAGAGAACTATTAGATTGCTTTATCGAAATTGCTCCGTCACCAAAACCAAAAGAATCTGACACTCGATTAGTTAATCCGGAAGAAGAAAAACTATCCGGATTTGTATTTAAAATTCATGCCAATATGGATCCAAAACATAGAGATCGTTTAGCATTTATCAAAATTGTTTCTGGAACTTTTGAACGTAACAAACCATATATGCATGTTCGTTTGAATAAAAGCTTAAAATTTTCAAGCCCAAATGCTTTTTTTGCAGAAAAGAAAGAGATTGTAGACATTTCTTATCCTGGGGATATTGTTGGTCTTCATGATACTGGAAATTTTAAAATTGGGGATACTTTAACAGAAGGTGAGATGATGAGTTTTAAAGGAATCCCAAGTTTCTCACCAGAACATTTTAGATACATCAACAACGCTGACCCAATGAAAGCAAAACAGCTAGAAAAAGGTGTTGACCAATTAATGGACGAAGGTGTCGCGCAATTATTCACATTAGAAATGAATAATAGAAAAATTATTGGAACTGTTGGCGCACTTCAATATGAAGTTATTCAATATCGTTTAGAACACGAATACGGCGCAAAATGTACTTATGAAAACTTTCCTGTACATAAAGCTTGTTGGGTAAGGCCCGACAATAATAAAAGTGAAGAATTTATGGAGTTCAGAAGAGTGAAACAAAAATTTCTAGCACATGATAAATACGGACAATTAGTATTTTTAGCTGATTCTGATTTTACAATTCAAATGACTCAAAGTAAATATCCAAGTGTAAAATTGTTTTTTACATCCGAATTTGAATAATTTTGTACAATTATAACCACATTTATCGATTAATTCTAAATTTTTATCCATATTTCAAAAAATGATTTTATATTTGCAAACTGAAATAGTTCACTATATGAAGAATTTTATTAAATTTTGTTTACTTTCATCTTTTCTGCTTTCGAATTTTGCACTTTTTGCTCAACCAGGAACTGGTGGAGATGGTGGTCTTGAAGGAGGTGATCCAGCTCCAGCTCCAATTAATGATAAATTAATATATTTAATCATTATTGGATTATTTTTTGCTTTCTATAAATTAAAACACAATTATAAAAAAATATAATTTTTATACTAAATAATAAATTAATTAGCCATTCTATTATATAGAATGGCTTTTTTATTTCAATACTAATTTTGGAATATAAGATTATAAACATCTCTTAACACTTCATCTCAACAAAAAACCCCTTCTCTTTCGAGAAGGGGTTTCCTTATTTTAGTTTCTATTTAGAAAAACTATCTTTTAATCACTCGTAGTGTTTTTGTGTTTTCACCTTGAGTTACAATTACATTGTAA
>CANCFZ010000035.1 GCA_947377425.1 Flavobacteriaceae bacterium | reverse complement strand
GACATATTTACTATTTCAAATCAAAAGCAATTCGAAAAATTAGCTTTAAAAGTTTTTCGATTCCAATACGAAAACAATAAAGTGTACCGCGAATTCTGTGAGTTACTGAAAGTTGAAAAAGGCACTGTAAAATCATTGGAACAAATTCCGTTTTTACCCATTCAGTTTTTTAAAAGTCACCACGTTTTGTCGTCAACAGAAACAATTAAAGAGACTTTTACAAGTAGCGGAACAACTGGAATGATTACAAGTAAACATTTAATTACAGATGTAACTTTGTACGAAGAAAGCTATCGCAATGCTTTTTCTGAATTCTATGGAAATATTGAAGATTATGCCGTTTTAGCTTTACTTCCATCCTATTTAGAACGTTCTGGTTCGTCTTTGATTTATATGGTTAAAGATTTGATTGAACTTTCAAATAATGAGAATAGCGATTTTTATTTACACAATTACGATGAATTAATTTCAAAACTTATTGAATTGGATAATTCAGGTCAAAACGTAATTCTAATTGGTGTTACCTATGCTTTATTAGATTTAATTGAAAAACAAAATTTTCAATTAAAAAACACGATAATTATGGAAACTGGCGGAATGAAAGGCAAACGAAAAGAAATTATTCGTGAAGAATTACATGAAATTTTATGCAATGGTTTTGGCGTTTCAGCTATTCATTCTGAATATGGAATGACCGAATTGTTGTCGCAAGCCTATTCATTAGGAAACGGAATATTTGAATGCCCAAATTGGATGAACATTTTAATTCGAGATACCGAAGACGCTTTAGCTTACATAGAAACCGGAAAAACTGGCGGAATAAATGTTATTGATTTGGCAAATATCAATTCGTGTTCGTTTATTGCCACTCAAGATTTAGGCAAAAAATATTCTAATAATTCCTTTGAAGTTTTAGGAAGATTTGACAATTCTGATATTCGTGGTTGCAATTTGATGGTGCTATAATTTTTTTGAATTATATTCGTTATCTCCAATAAAATCTAGTTCATGCGAATAATTTATCTGTTGCTTTTCTTTATTACTTTCTCTATTTCTGCTCAAATTGAATTGAAAATTGATTCAATTACTTCAATTGATTCGATTCCGAGTGAAAGAAAATTTACAGTTAATTATCATATTCAAAACACAACAGATAAAGAAATTTCTTTTGTACTTTTCCCTAAAAGTTTCAATCCAAACATGAGAGGTTCGATGTCTCAAGGAATAGTATATAAAATATATCAAAATGATGAATTTCTTGATTTTGAAGATGTTTTCATCAACAAAAAAATGGATATCTTTAAAAAAACAATGGAAGACGCTAAAAATCAAGAAGAAAGAACTACTATTTTGAAAGTTTTTTTAAAAAAAGAAGCCAATATGGACCTCGATTCTATAAAATCTAAGAACGAAAAAATACTATCTATAGAAGACAAAAAAACAATTAAATCTTCAATTATAACTCTAAACCCAAGAGAAACAATATCTTACACCAAAACTCTTTATTGGAATAAAAAAAGATATTTCAAAATTGAAGATAACGAATTTTACTTAGATGAAATCAAGCCTCATTATATTGAATTCACAATAACCTTGACGGAAAATGATTTTAACAAAAAATTTTACTCCAAAAATTCTGAAGCATTATTAAAAAATCTGAATTTCATTAAAGGTTGGTTTACTTCCAATAAAGTAGAAATCAATTTTAAAGAATAAAAAAAGGAGCCGATAAGCTCCTTCAATTTATATTACTTTTATCAAATAGTAATTTTTCTTTCCTTTTTGCAAAACCAAGAACTTATCTTTAATTAAATCCTTTTCGGTAATAACGTAATCTTCGGCTACTTTTTCTTTGTTTAAAGAAACTGCATTTTGTTTCAATTCTCGTCGCGCATCACTATTGGAAGCTAAAAAATTAGTTTTTGCAGAAAGCGCCGCAATCATATCCAATCCAGAAACAATATCTTCTTTAGAAATTTCAGCATTTGGAACACCATCAAAAACCTCAACAAAAGTTTTATCATCTAATTTTGACAAATCTTCCATAGTTGGACTAAAGAACGCATTTGATGCAAAAATTGCTTTTTCTAATTCTTCTTTCCCATGAACAAAAGTTGTCACTTCTTCTGCTAAACGTTTTTGTAAAACACGTAAATGTGGTGCTTCATGATGTTCAACAATCAAAGCATCAACAGTATTTTTATCTAAAAACGTGAAAATCTTAATATATTTTTCAGCATCAACATCCGTTGTATTTACCCAAAATTGGTAGAATTTATAAACCGAAGTTTTATCTGATGTCAACCAAACATTTCCACCTTCTGATTTACCAAATTTAGAACCATCAGCTTTTGTAATTAACGGACAAGTCATTGCATAAGCTTTTGCTCCTTCGCCATTCATTCTGCGCACTAATTCCGTTCCGGTAGTAATGTTACCCCATTGGTCAGAACCGCCCATTTGCAACAAACAATTGTGGGCTTTATACAAATGATGAAAATCGTAACCTTGAATCAATTGGTAGGTGAATTCCGTGAAACTCATTCCGTCACCTTCAGCAGAAAGACGCTTTTTAACTGAATCTTTCGCCATCATATAGTTAACCGTAATACGTTTACCAACATCACGAGCAAAATTGATAAACGAAAAATCCTTCATCCAATCATAGTTATTTACCAAAATCGGAGCATTAGCTGCAGTCGAATTGAAATCTAAAAATCGTGACAAAACCGCTTTAATTCCAGCTACATTTTTATCTAAAGTAACTTCGTCAAGTAAATTTCTTTCATCAGATTTTCCAGATGGATCGCCAATCATTCCAGTAGCACCACCAACTAAAGCGATAGGTTTGTGCCCGAATTGCTCCAAATGAACCAATAAAATAATTGGCACCAAACTTCCAATATGCAACGAATCGCTTGTTGGATCAAATCCAATATAAGTCGTTGTCATTTCTTTTAAAAGTTGATCTTCGGTTCCAGGCATAATATCGTGAACCAATCCGCGCCATTGCAATTCTGCTACTAAATTCTTCATTGTAAAACTATAATTTGCGCAAATATAAGCTAATTAGACAATTTGAAAATAAGATAATACAATAATTATTTGAAGTGAATGGCTAGAGCACTTTTATAATCACAATTCCTGCTGCCTTTCCAAATCTCGCTAAAAGGCGAGGATTTTCCTTTGCATCAGGACTAAATAGTTTTTGTCTTTTCTAAAATCAAAATTTAAAAAACTTTGTGACTTTGTGACTTCGTGGCAAAAACCTATCTTTACAAAATGATATTAGTAACAGGTGGAACTGGTTTAGTTGGCGCACATTTATTACTTCATTTATTAGAAAATGGAGAAAAAAATCTACGTGCTATTTATCGAGATTCTAAACATATCGAAAAAACAAAAGCACTATTCGAATTATATAAAAAAAGTGATTTGTTTTCAGTTATTAAATGGATTGAAGCCGATATTCTCGATGTTCCATCATTAGAAATTGCTTTTAACAATGTAGGTTATGTCTATCATTGTGCTGGATTTATCTCTTTCAATCCAAATGATGAAGACCAATTGCGAAAAGTTAATATTGAAGGAACAGCAAACATTGTGAACTTTTGTATTGACAAAAAGGTCACAAAATTATGTCATGTAAGTTCCATTGCAGCACTTGGAAATTTAGCTCAAAATCAAACTATAGTCACCGAAGAAACCGAATGGAATCCTGAAGTTTTGCACAGCGATTATGCCATTTCAAAATATGGAGCCGAAATGGAAGTTTGGCGTGGTCACCAAGAAGGTTTACAAGTGGTAATTGTAAATCCGGGTGTGATTTTCGGACCAGGTTTTTGGAATCAAGGAAGTGGCGAATTCTTTACTAGCATCAAAAAAGGATTTCCATGTTATACTAATGGTTCCACTGGCTATGTTTCAGTAATTGATGTTGTAAAAATAATGAACCAATTAATGAAATTGGATTGTAGTGGAGAAAGGTTTATATTAATTTCAGAAAACATAACCTATAAGAATATCATCTTAAAAATTGCAACTAAAATCAATGCTAAACCTCCAAAATTGGAAGCTAAACCTTGGCTAATAAATTTGGCGTGGAAACTTGATTGGTTTTCTTCAAAAATTTTAAAAACTAAAAGGAAAATATCCCGTCACGGAGCAATTTCGCTTCAAAATTCAGATGAAATTTCAAACAAAAAAATAAAAACCTACTTGAATTATTCCTTCGAAGGAATTGACAGTTACCTAGATAAAATTGTTATTTATTTAAAAAAATAATTACTTTACAACTCCCTGTTCTGCGTTTTCTTTTACCGGTTTGCCTCCGTTCAGTTTTGTGTTTTCAGTATTTAATCGCTCTTTTACTTCGTCATATATTTTTTTGTATTCTTTCATATCAGAAGCGTAATACTTTGTGCTTTGGGCAAATGTTAAGCTATCGACCTTATACTTTTCCTTTAAAAATTTAGAAAATTTAGGATACTGATTTATTCCAGATGTTTGTGATTTGGCAGCTTCAAGAATAGATAAATCATAAATAATAGTAACCATTTTATC
The DNA here is from genome assembly GCA_947377425.1 of Flavobacteriaceae bacterium. Lineage (GTDB taxonomy): Bacteria > Bacteroidota > Bacteroidia > Flavobacteriales > Flavobacteriaceae > Flavobacterium. Next base: position 10,046 of record CANCFZ010000035.1, on the reverse strand, counting down.
TCTTTCAATAAGATTTTTAGGTTTGGCAATAACTCCATCTTTGCAACTTGAAGTCACAAAAGTAATAGCAATAAAAAGTAAAATTAGTTTTTTCATAACTGCCGTTTAAATTTCAGTTTATTCTCTATCAAAAAGTAATCGTTTTCCAGCTTTGATTTCTTTCACTTTTGCATTTTCATAAACCAATTGTCCGTTTACAAATGTATGTGAAATTCTCGATTTGAAATTGGTTCCTTCAAATGGCGACCAACCGCATTTATATAAAATATTGTCTTTATTTACGCTCCAAGGTTTTGCTGGATTTACAATAACTAAATCGGCATAAAATCCTTCTTTTATGAATCCGCGTTGTTCAATTTTGAAAATTTTAGCCGGATTGTGACACATCTTTTCAACGATTTTTTCTACAGAAATTTTTCCTTGATGATTTGCTTCAAACATTGCCACGACAGCATGTTGCACTAATGGCCCACCAGAAGGCGCGTTTGAATATTTTTGAGATTTCTCTTCTAATGTATGCGGTGCGTGATCAGTTGCAATTACATCAATAGTATCATCTAACAATGCTTTCCAAAGTACCTCTCTATCAGTTGCTGTTTTTACAGCTGGATTCCATTTGATAAAATTACCTTTAGTGGCATAATCATCATTTGAAAACCATAAATGATGGATACAAACTTCGGCAGTGATTAGCTTTTCTTCCAATGGAATTTTATTGGTAAAAAGTTCCATTTCTTTAGCGGTTGAAAGATGAAAAACATGCAATCTTGCGCCAGTTTTCTTAGCCAATTCAATAGCTTTTGACGATGATAAATAACAGGCTTCTTCACTTCTAATTAAATGATGCGCCGTTACTGGAATATCATCACCATATTCGGCTTTATATTTTTCTAAATTGGCTTTGATTGTTCCTTCATCTTCACAATGAACCGCAATAAGCATTTTTGTATTTGAAAATATTTTTTCTAAAGTTTCAGGATTATCTACCAACATATTTCCGGTTGATGAACCTAAAAATAATTTTATCCCGGCGACATTTTTCGGATTAGTTTTTAAAATTTCCTCTAAATTATCGTTGGTTCCGCCCATCATAAACGAATAATTCGCATAAGATTTTTCGGCGGCAATTTGATATTTTTGCTCTAATAATTCTTGTGTAACCGCATTTGGAACCGTGTTAGGCTGCTCAATAAACGACGTAATTCCGCCTGCAACAGCAGCACGACTTTCAGATTCAATGTCGCCTTTGTGTGTTAAACCTGGTTCACGAAAATGCACTTGATCATCGATAGCACCTGGAATTAAATAATTTCCTTCGGCATCAATAACCTTACAATTGGAAGATTTGTGGCTAATGCTTGAAGCGATTTCTTTTATAAATTCACCTTCAATTAGAACATCGCCTTCAAAAATTCTTCCTTCATTTACAATCTTCGCATTCTTTATTAAAACGGTATTCATATTTTGTATTATAGTCTATTAAGTAACTTTTTGATTCGTAAAGAGAGTACGCCAAACATGGCTTCTTTTATAATTGAGCCACTCATTTTAGATTGACCTTTCGTTCTATCTGTAAAAATAACTGGAACTTCTTGGATATTGTAATGCTTTGCAAAAGTTCTGTATTTCATTTCGATTTGAAAAGCATATCCGATGAATTTTATTTTATCCAAATTAATACTTTCCAAAACCTTTCTGCTATAGCAAATGAATCCTGCTGTGGCATCCATAATTTTCATTCCGGTAATCATTCTTACATAAACTGACGCAAAATAAGATAGTAAAACTCTACTCAAAGGCCAATTTACAACATTCACACCAGTCACATATCTTGAACCAATGGCTAAATCGGCGCCACCAAAATGACAAGCATCATATAGTTTTTCTAAATCGTTTGGATTGTGCGAAAAATCGGCATCCATTTCGAATATAAATTCATACTCTCTTGCTAATGCCCATTTGAATCCGTGAACATAAGCTGTTCCTAATCCAGCTTTTTTATCACGCTGAGCCAAAAACAATTTATCCGAGAACTCTTTTTGAAGTTCTTTTACTTTATCAGCCGTTTTATCTGGCGAATTGTCATCTACGATTAAAACATGAAACGGTTTATGTAACGAAAACACAGCTCTTACAATGCCTTCAATATTTTCAATTTCGTTATAGGTCGGAATGATTACAATACCACAATTCATATAAATCTAAAAAAAGTTTGTGCAAAAATACTCATTTTATAACTTGATAATCTTAATAATATTATAATAGTAATCAACAAATAAAATTTAGTAATTTTGCCGTCCATGATAGCACTCGAATTACATACTAGAATTTTACAAAACAAAGATTGGGCAACTTTAGTTTTTGTGCTTTCGCTAGCCCTTATAGTTATAGCTAAGTCAGCATTTGAATCTCGTTTTAATGATTTTATAAGACTAATAGTCTCAGATAAATATACAAAAATTTATCGAGAAAGTAATCATTTAATGAGTGGATTTAATGTTTTGCTTTTTATTATTAATTTAATTTCTCTTTCTTTTTTCATTCAAATGATCTTGGTTTGTTTTTTTGAATATGGAGAAAAAACAGACTGGATTTTATTTGTTAGGGTATTTACAATGTTGACCGTTTTTATACTTTCAAAATTTTTAATAGAGAAAATAATTGCAGCAACTTTTGGCATTGAAGAAATCATTGAACAGTTTAATTTACAAAAAGTTAACTTTAGAACCTACATCGGAATGCTTTTGCTGCCAGTTTGTATCATCTTATTTTATGGAAATTACGCATCTAAATCATTAATAACCTTCATTATTGTTACATTATTAATAATAAATTTGTTAACTTATCTAATTTCTTTAAAGAATTATCAAAATTTACTATTTGGTAAGTTATTTTATTTTATTTTGTATCTTTGCGCACTTGAAATAGCGCCCTATTATTTCATATATTATTTGATTACAAAAAATTAGATTTTAAACATGTCAAATTTGAAAGTGAGAACGATTTTGGTGTCACAGCCAGAGCCAAAAGTGGAGAATTCACCTTATTTTGATTTACAACAAAAGCATAAGGTAAAAATTGATTTTCGTTCTTTTATTCATGTAGAAGGCGTTAGTGCAAAAGATATTAGAGCTCAAAAAATTGATCTTAATAACTTCACATCCATAATTTTAACCAGCAGAAACGCTGTAGATCATTTCTTTAGAGTAGCTGAAGAAATGCGATATAAAGTACCTGAAGATTTGAGATATTTTTGTCAATCGGAAGCAATTGCATTTTATTTGCAAAAATATGTAGTGTATAGAAAACGTAAAATTTATGTTGGACAAAAAGATTTTGCCGACATGGCACCTCTTTTCAAAAAATATAAAGAAGAAAAATTCTTATTACCTGCATCAGATCAGTTGAATGCAGATGCTCCAATAACATTAAATAACCTAAAAATAAATTGGGCTCCAGCAGTTTTCTACAAAACTGTTATGAGTGATTTATCTGATTTAGCCGATGTATATTATGATGTTTTAGCATTCTTTAGTCCAACTGGAATCAAATCATTGTTTAAAAACTTTCCGGATTTTAAACAAAACGACACAAGAATTGCAGTTTTTGGAAGCACAACTCAAAAAGAAGCTTTGGAACATGGTTTGAGAATTGATATTCTTGCGCCTACACCTGAGACACCTTCTATGACAATGGCGCTAGAACGCTATGTAGCCGAGGCTAATAAAGGAAAATAAAATCCTTAAATAAATAATTATTGAAATCCCAGATTCGATAGATTTTGGGATTTTTTATGTAAAATAAATAAAGCGGAACCGAAAAGCTTAACGAGTAGGATAATCAAAAAAATCAAAACAAAATGAAAAAACAATTACTTTTTATGGCTATTGCTGGGTTGTTTACCTCAATAGCATCCGCAGCAGATTTGTATGTTAGAGATTTAGGAGCAGGTGGATCCTATGCAACTATTAGTGCTGCTATAACAGCAGCTTCTGATGGTGATCGTATTATCATAAGACCTAAGGCATCAAGTCTTCCATATGTTGAAAACTTAATTATTGACAAATCGTTAACATTAGTAAGTGAAATTAATTTCTCAAGATATGTTTTACAAGGAACAATTACTATTTCTCCTCTTGCAGGAAGAGTAGTTACTTTGCATAATGTAAGTTCTAATTTTGCTTTAAGTGTTTCAGCAGCGACTACAGGTGGCAGAACTACATTAAATGTATACAATTCATTATTTAGCAGCATTACTGCTGACAAAGCTAATACTTCATTGAATATGTCAGGATGCACAACTAGTACAGTAGCATTATCCCATGGAAGATGCACGGCTAACACTTGTCAACAATTTGCAGTTAATGGTTCAACATTAGAATCTAATCCAGCAACAGAAGATATTGAAATTATTGCCAATAATATTACTTCAGGAGGTGGTGGAATTATTGTTAATCAAAAGAACTATTCGTTTAGATTGTTAAACAACTTTTTGCCAAGTGGAAATATATCTGTTAATTTAGCTAAAAACGGTAGTTCTAATGAAATACGCAACAACGTAATTAATTATGGGACCTACAGTGCCCTTTATATTGACGTAGCAATAGGTACTGCTGCAACATTTATGGTTTTGAATAATGAATTGGCTACATCATCTACTACATCTAGTTATGCAGAAATTCACAATAACAATACTGGTACAGCAACTGTTTATGCATTTAATAATATTTCCGCTTCAACTTTTACTACAATAGGTACTATTGCTGCTTCAGGTAATATTGGTAATGTTACTTTATCAATTAATAGTTCAACCTATACGGTTACAGGAACAGGTATTGTAAATGGAGGCGCTATTGATGATGAATATGCTGATATTGATTTAACACGAAATGACATAGGTAATTTTGGTGGTTCAGATAGTTGGGCTAATTACTGGCCAACTGCTGTGGGAAATAAACCTCAAGTAAACTACTTGAACACTCCTAGAAGAATTTATACAGGTACAACGGAAATGAACGCAACAGGTTCTGGTTATTCAAAATAATCTAAGCTATAAAAATATGAAAAAATATATTTATAGTCTATTGGCTATTTTAACGATTAGCTTGTGTTCTGCACAAGTAGTAGCGTTAAGCCAAGCGGAATATTTTTGGGATACCGATCCAGGAGAAGGCAACGGAACAATAATTACGGCAAGTGATGGTAGTTTCAATAGTGCTTTTGAGAAAATAGCTATCTCTGGATTAGGAGCACCTAGTGTAGGTCTGCACAAATTCTGTGTCCGAGTAAAAGATAATTTAGGAGTATGGAGCCCAGTTGTAACTAATGTAATTATAGTAGAATCAACAACAACTCCAACACCAGTTAGCCTTATCCAAGCAGAGTATTTCTGGGATGCTGATCCAGGTGAAGGAAGTGCAACACCTCTTTTAGCTATTGATGGTAACTTTAATAGTGCTTTTGAAAAAGTTGCAGTTGCAGGACTCAATGCACCAAGTGTGGGCTTTCATAAATTCTCTATCCGCGTAAAAGACAATCAAGGAATTTGGAGTCCAGCTTTCACCAATATAGTTAATGTTGGAGCAACCACTTCACCAATACCGGTTAGTCTTTCACAAGCGGAATATTTTTGGGATACCGATCCAGGAGAAGGTAATGCAATACCTCTTTTGGCAACTGATGGTAACTTTAATAGTGCTTTTGAAAAAGTAGCAGTAACAGGACTTAATGCACCAAGCACAGGTATGCATAAATTTTCTATTCGTAAAAAGGATAACCAAGGAGTTTGGAGTCCCGTTTTTACGAATGTAGTTAATGTTGGGTCAACCACTACACCAATTCCAATTAGTTTATCTCAAGCGGAATATTTTTGGGATACCGATCCAGGTGAAGGAAGTGGAACTGCTTTTTTAGCAACAGACGGAAACTTTGATAGTGCTTTTGAAAAAATTCAGAAAACGGCAATTCCAATTGTAAACCCTGTTGGATTGCATATTTTTAATGTTCGTGTAAAAGACAATTCAGGGGTTTGGAGTCCGGTTTTTAAAAATGCAATTTTTATAGAAACAGTTTTAACAAACAACACCTTTACTTTTTCAAAAGTTATTGTTTACCCTAACCCAGTAAAAGACATTTTAAATCTTTCATTTGATAAAGAAATTACAAATGTCTCAATTCTTACTCTATTAGGTCAAGAAGTACTTAATAAAGACATAAATGCTAACGAAGGCACTATAGACACGTCAAATTTAGCATCTGGAACTTACCTGGTCAAAGTAACTTCAAATGATGGTATAAAAACTTTAAAAATCATCAAAGAATAACTTTTAAAAATTACAATATTTTGAAATCCCAAACTCTAGGAGTTTGGGATTTTTTGCATAAAAAAAGTTCGACATTACTGCCGAACAATTTCCGTTTGTTTGAGTTAGTTTTATTTTTACTTTTTTTTATAATTTAGGACCAGCATTTACTAAATTCTCTCCTTCTACATTATCTGTATATTGAACGAAGTTTTTAATAAATCTTCCTGCTAAATCCGTTGCTTTGGTTTCCCATTCAGAAACATCTGCATAAGTATCTCTTGGATCTAAAATTGCTGGATTCACATCATGCAAAGAAGTTGGAACCTCAAAATTGAATGTTGGAATTGTTTTAGTTTCTGCTTTTTCAATTGAACCATCAAGTATAGCATCAATAATTGCACGAGTATCTTTTATAGAAATACGCTTTCCTGTTCCGTTCCAACCAGTGTTTACCATATAAGCCGTGGCGTTGTGTTGCTCCATCTTTTTTACCAATTCTTGACCATATTGTGTTGGATGTAATGACAAAAATGCTTTTCCAAAACAAGCTGAGAAGGTTGGTTGAGGCTCAGTAACTCCTCTTTCTGTTCCAGCCAATTTAGCTGTGAAACCTGAAAGGAAATAATATTTAGTTTGCTCTGGTGTTAATTTAGAAACTGGAGGCATCACTCCAAAGGCGTCTGCTGTTAAAAAAATCACTTTTGTTGCATGACCGGCTTTAGAAACAGGTTTTACAATATTATGAATGTGATTAATAGGATAAGAAACACGTGTATTTTGTGTAACAGAACCATCTTTAAAATCAATTTTTCCATTGGTATCAACCGTAACATTTTCTAATAACGCATCTTTTGTAATGGCTCCAAAAATATCTGGTTCGTTTTCTGCACTTAAATCGATGGTTTTTGCATAACATCCACCTTCAAAATTGAAAACGCCATCATTATCCCAACCGTGTTCATCATCACCAATTAATTCACGTTTTGGATCAGTAGAAAGTGTAGTTTTTCCTGTTCCAGACAATCCGAAGAACACAGCTACATCACCATCTTTTCCTTTATTTGCTGAACAGTGCATTGAAGCAATTCCTTGTAATGGCAAATAATAGTTCATCATAGAGAACAATCCTTTTTTCATTTCACCACCGTACCAAGTTCCGCCAATTAATTGGACTTTTTCAGTAAGGTTAAAGGCTACATAAACTTCAGAATTTAATCCATGTGAAGCAAAATCTTTGAAACTTGTTTTTGAACCATTCATTACAATAAAATCAGGCTCGCCAAAATTTTCTTGCTCTTCTTCTGTTGGACGAATGAACATATTTTTCACAAAATGTGCTTGCCATGCTACTTCCATAATGAAACGAACTTTCAAGCGAGTATTTTCATTGGCACCACAAAATGCATCTACAACAAATAATCTTTTTCCTGAAAGTTGATCAACAGTAGTTTCTTTTAAAGCAGTCCAAGTAGTTTGCGAAATGGGTTTGTTATCGTTTACCGCTTTTTCAGAATTCCACCAAATAGTGTTTTCCGTGATGGCGTCTTTAACAATGTATTTGTCTTTTGGTGAACGACCTGTAAATTCTCCTGTCATTACATTTACAGCTCCAAGTTCAGTTAGTTGGCCTTTTTCATAACCTTCTAAACTTGGACTTAATTCTTCATTATATAAAAATTCAAATGATGGATTGTATATAATTTCTTGGACATTTTTGATTCCATATTGTTCTAACGAAATCGATTTCGTAGATTGGGCAGTATTCTCCATAAAATTGTATTGTGTTGCAATTATTAAATTGACTGCAAAGGTAAAAATTAATTATTACAACGTTGTAGTAAATTAAAAAATTATGATTTTTTCTTTAAGAAATGTATCATTAAGATACTCCAAGCCAGTATTAATAGTAATCCTCCTATTGGCGTGACAAATCCGATGACTTTAAAATTAAAAGAATTTAGACTGTCGGTAGCTAAAAGATAAATAGAACCCGAAAACAAAATCACACCCAAAATTGTCAATATTAAAATAGTTTTTTTAATTTTAAAACTCAAGTGGTTGTTCAATCCTAAAAACAACAAAAACAAAGCATGGTACATTTGATATTTTACACCCGTTTCAAAAGTTGCTAAATGGTCGATAGTCAAAACTTTTTTCAAAGCATGAGCACCAAAAGCACCTAAAACAATTGCAGACATTCCGAAAAAACCTGCTGTAGAAAGAATTTTTTTGTCCATTTTTTATTTTGATATAATTTTATACAAATTTATCTGTTATCTATCAATTGAGAAAGGACTTTTATGTTTTCTTTTTGAGAATACCAATTTTAAAACTTTTATATTTGCATCATAATATATACGTATGAAAAAGATTTTACTAATAACCGCTATTGCCTTAATTTTCTGTTCGTTTAAAACAGAAAATAATGTTGGAATTCCTTCTGGAGAGAAATTAGTTTTTGCAGGCTCTTACAACATGAGTGGATTGATGACGCAATTGGCACAAGTTACGCTTTCAACCGATATTGTTTCGACATCTAAAAATTCTTATTTGCATTTGAATTGCGAATTAGAAACATTTACTAAATGGGATAAATTCTTCAAAATAAGAGATTTATATGAATCGTATGTTGATCCAATAACATTAAAACCAAGTTTATACAAAAGAAGTATCGACGAAGGCGGATGGACTAAAAAAGAAAAATACGTTTTCAAAGGCAACTCAGTTACGAGTACTTCCAAAAGAAAAAACGCTCCTGAAACAACCAACACTTTCACTATCGGAGGTTCAACACAAGATGTAGTTTCGATTATGTACAAATTAAGAACTATGGATTTGTCTAAAATGAAAACTGGACAAAGTCAAGTGTTCACAATCGTTTTTGACGAAAAACAAATTCCAGTAACAGTAAAATTATTAGGAATGGAAACCGTTTCTGCTGGAAATTTAGGCTCTAAAAATTGCTACAAACTTTCAATCGGAGCCAAAACAGATGTACTAAAAGGAAAAGACAAGAACTTAATTTATTTAACTGCCGACGCAAAAAAAGTTCCAGTATTAATGAAATTCAGTATTCCTGTTGGAACAGGACAATTGGCATTAACCTCAGCAACTGGAATCTAATTACAGTAATAAATTCAGCTTAAACATGAGAAAAACATTTTTAATAATTGCAATTATATTTACTGTACTAAGTATAGTTTTTTCTGCACTTCCATTAGATACTTTAGCATTTGCACCAATCGGATTGGCATTGCTTTTTATTTTCATAGCTTTCAAAAAATCGGAAGTAAGTGAACGAAAACTTCCAAAACAACTTTTTATAATAGCTTATATCTGTGCAATTGTAGTATTGGGGAAAACATTTTTAATTAAAGATAAAGTGGCTGTCGACACCAAATTTGAACAACAAAAAATCGACACCAAACAAGAAGCTAAAAAAGATTTAGAAGATTTAGAAAAAGATTTACCATAGCTTTAAAAATTCCAAATTTTTAAATTCCAAATTCCAAATTCCAATGTTAACTTAGAATTTGGAATTTATTTTTTGGTTTAGAATTTTAAACTATCTGAATTTAGTAAATTTGCAAACTAGTACAAACAAACCATGAGAAATATTCTAATCATAGGCGCTGGTCGTTCGGCTTCTTCTTTAATACAATATCTTTTAAACAAATCTGATGAGCAAAATCTTCATGTAACGATTGGCGATTTATCTTTAGAGTTGGCACAAAGAAAAAC
>CANCFZ010000034.1 GCA_947377425.1 Flavobacteriaceae bacterium | reverse complement strand
CGGAATTAAAACTTTGGTTTTTGTAATTGGCGGACCTTATGGCTTTAGTGAAGAAGTGTACAAAAAAGCACAAGGGAAAATTTCACTTTCAGCAATGACCTTTTCCCATCAAATGGTACGTCTATTTGTGATTGAACAATTGTATCGTGGGTTTACTATTTTGAGAAATGAACCTTATCACCATCAATAGAAGGTACGAGGTTGGAAATACGAAGTACAAGGTAATTTTAGTAAAGATATTCTTTATTAGAAATTGTAATTCCTTTTTTAGTAATTTTTAAACTATTTAAAAAAACTTTGCACTTGATATATTCATCAAAACTAATTTTTTTATCAAACGAAACTAGGATTTCATATTCGTGTTCAATCATTAAATTATTCAAATAATTTTGTAATTCTGTTTTTTTAAGAGTTTGTGAATTAAATTTTACATAATCATTTTCTCCAAAATAAATGTCATTATTTACAGGCTTTCCAATAACATATTTCACTTTTGTAAACGGTAAAAAAGCCATAGTTTTCTTCACATCATTCGCATACGAAAAATAGTTTTCGTCAGCTTCGTTTTTGTGCATGCTTCCGTCTTTTTTGGCTTGTAACTTTATGATTTCTGGAACAATCAATTTAAGTGGCAAACGCTTATCAATATTGAAAATCCAATTGGTTGATACTATCGAATTTTTTCTGTTTACATCAGCAATAGTATCTTTTCCTTCTACTTTGAAAAATATGTAAATTGGTGAATGTTCTTGCACATCGGCAACTATTGTTGAAGCAGCTTTTGGGAGTTCAATTTCTTTTTTGCCGTCGCAAGAAAATAAAACTAAAGCTACTATGAATCCTAAATATTTTTTCATGTTAATTGATTGTATAATTTCACACATTCTACGGCTTCTTTTACATCGTGAACACGCAAGATTTTTGCGCCTTTAAGTAATGAAATAGTATTCAATGAAGTAGTTCCGTTTAATGCAAATTCAGCTGTTGTTTCTAAAGTTTTGTATATCATTGATTTTCTAGAAACTCCAGTTAATAATGGCAATTCTAACATTTGAAATAATTCCAATTTGCTTAAAACTTCAAAATTTTGTTCTACTGTTTTAGCAAATCCAAATCCTGGATCGATAATTAAATCGTTAATTCCTAAACTTCTAGCATGCGCTACTTTTTCTGAAAAATAAAACACCATTTCTTTTACAATATTTTCGTACTGTGCGAGCGTTTGCATGTTTTGTGGCGTTCCTTTCATGTGCATCATAATGTATGGAACTTGCAGTTGTGCGATTGTTTGAAACATTTTATCATCTAAATTTCCTGCCGAAATATCATTGATTATTGCTGCTCCAATTTCGATAGTTTCTTTGGCTACTTTACTTCTAAAAGTATCTATCGAAATAATTGCATCTGGAAATTCTTGAACTACTTTTTGAACCACAGGAAGTAGTCGTTGTAATTCTTCGTCTTCCGAAACAAATTTGGCACTTGGTTTGCTTGAATAACCACCAATATCTATGAAGGTTGCTCCTTCTAAAAGCATTTTTTCAACTTGAGTTAAAATTGCTTTTTCATCAGAATGTTTTCCTCCGTCAAAAAAAGAATTAGGCGTTACATTAAGTATTCCCATTACTTTAGGCGAAGATAAATCAATAAGTTTTCCGTTGCAGTTGATTGTCATTAATTTAAAATCTTTATTCTTTTCTCTATTATCTTTGTTCTTATTTTTTTACTTTTGAACAAAATTCACACAAAGATACCATTAATGAAGAATACTTCACAAGAATACGACAAAGTAATTGGCATTTGCCGTGATTTATTTAGTAAAAAAATGACCGATTATGGAAGTGCATGGCGCATTTTACGTTTGCCATCGCTAACCGATCAAATTTTTATTAAAGCACAACGCATTAGAAGTTTGCAAGAAAATGAAGTTAGAAAAGTTGATGAAGACGAAACTGGCGAATTTATAGGAATCATCAATTATTGTATTATGGCATTGATTCAGTTGGAGCTAGGCGTTGTTGATCAACCTGATTTGAATACAGAACAATCAATAAAATTTTATGATGAAAAAATTGCAGTAACCAAAGAATTAATGGAAAACAAAAACCATGATTATGGTGAAGCTTGGCGCGAAATGCGTGTAAGTTCGTTAACCGATTTGATTCTTCAAAAGTTACTTCGTGTAAAACAAATTGAAGATAACAAAGGAAAAACATTAGTGTCTGAAGGTATTGATGCAAATTATCAAGACATGATTAATTACTCTGTTTTTGCCTTAATATTGATGAAATTCGGACAATAACAATTCGTTAACAACTCAAAATAAAAAGCCTTTTTATATTTGTAAAAACAAATTTTATGGAAACTAAAAAATCATACATCGCTTGGACTTTAAGAATTATCGTTTCATCTTTATTCATACTTTCGGCTGTAGCAAAACTTTCAAAAGGTCATTTATTAGATTCTCCTTATTTTGCTATTTCAACATTTGAAGTGAAACAGCTTTATCCAATGGGATTTTCAGAAGGTTTTGCGCCTTACTTTTCAAGAACACTTATCGGAATTGAATTAGCATTAGGATTATTGTTATTGCAGAAAAATTGGCTGAAAAAGTTTCTTATTCCAGTAACTATTCTAATGTTAGCAGTATTTATAGGACATTTAACTTACGTGACTTTTTTAAGTGGAGGAAATTCTGGAAATTGTGGTTGCTTTGGTGAATTGCTTCCAATGACTCCAATTGAGGCGATTATCAAAAATATTGTAGCAATTGCAATGCTTGCTTATTTATATTATTTGTTACCAAAAGATTCTAAAAACGGAAACTTTTGGGTATTAACAACGGTGCTTTTTGCTACTATTTTATGGATTTTTATGTTGGCTCCAATTCAGCCACCAGTTTCAAATTTTACAGTTTCTCCAATTATGGAAACTCCACAAGATACTATTTCTGAAACAATTACACCTATTGATTCTTTAAAAAAGGAAACTCCTATTGCAGAAATCAAAAAAGATTCTGTAAAAAAAGTAGCAGTAGAAAACACCAATGAACCTAAGAAAATAAAATCGGGTAATGCCATTTATTTTCCGAATATTGATAAAGGTAAAAAGATACTTTGTTATTTTGTTCCAGGATGCGACCATTGTAGAGCAGCCGCGAAAGAATTAACTGAAATGAGAAAAAAAGATGCTAGTTTACCGCCACTTTCTGTTCTTTTTATGAATGAAGAAGCTGATTTAATTCCGGATTTTTTTAAAGAAGCTGGAGCAAATTATCCCTACAAAATCATTGAAATCATTCCGTTTTGGAACATTCTTGGTAAAAATAGAGATACTCCGGGCGTGAAATATTTTTGGAACGGTAATGAAATAAAATATTATGACGGCATTAAAGACAACAAATTTAACGGTGCAGATTTGGATGTCTATTTACATAAATCCTATTCTGAATTAAAAAAATAATTGATTAATCGATTTAAAATACTAGTTAAAGAAAAAGCCAAATCCATTTACAATATCTTCATTTGTATTGTTTTTATTAAGATTGGCATTTACTTGATAACGATCAAAAGCCATCTGAAATTTATGGATTTACCATTATATCCAACGATTGGTGTTTTGGCTGTTGTAGTAAATTTTGCTTTATTAATAAAATGGATTTATCGTTTTCATAAACCAACAAATAATTAAATTACTTAACTTTGTTAAAAATAAAATCATGAATAAAATACTACTATTATTTGCAATTGTTATTACATCAATATCATGTTCTAACGCACAAACAAAGTCTTTCTCGAAGAAAAGTCAATCTGAAAAACTGACTGATATAGAAGGTAAAGAAGTGAAATTTAAGGATGTTCTCGAAAAGTACAAAGGCAAAACCATTGTTCTAGAAGTTTGGGCTTCGTGGTGTGGTGATTGCGTTGGTGCGATGCCAAAAGTAAAAGAATTGCAAGCCAATAATCCAAATGTTGTTTACCTATTTGTTTCAATGGACAAAACGTTTGACAAATGGAAAGCTGGAATAGCAAAACACGATTTAAAAGGCGAACACTACTGGGTAAATGATACTGAAGGTATGAAAGGTGCTTTTGGAAAATCGATAGATTTAGATTGGATTCCAAGATACATAATCATCAATAAAAAAGGTGAGGTTGAATTGTATCGCGCTATTGAAACTGAATTTGATAAAATTAATGCTACTTTAAAAACACTAGAATAATGAGAAAAAATATTGTTGCCGGTAACTGGAAAATGAATAAAAACGCCGAAGAAACTGAAGATTTATTGAACGATTTAATTGCTAAATTACCTAATGATTTGGAAGCACAAATTATTGTCGCTCCAACTTTTGTAAACTTAGCATCAGCTGCTGATCATGCAGAATTTACTACTATTACTATTGCTGCACAAAATATGCATCATGCAGAAAACGGCGCTTATACAGGCGAAATTTCAGCAGATATGTTGCAAAGTATTGGCGTGAATACTGTAATCTTAGGTCATTCTGAAAGAAGAGCGTATTTTGGTGAAACCGATGCACAATTGGCATTTAAAGTAGATACTGCTTTAAAACACAATATGACAGTAATTTTTTGTTTTGGAGAAGAATTGAAAGACCGTCAAGACAAGCAACATTTTAATGTAGTTGAAAACCAATTACGTGATGGATTGTTTCATATTAGTAATGAATCTTGGGAAAATATCATTTTGGCTTACGAGCCAGTTTGGGCAATTGGAACTGGCGAAACTGCTTCACCAGATCAAGCTCAAGAAATGCATGAATTCATTAGAGAAACTGTTCGTACTCGTTTTGGAAGCGATGTTGCCGAAGATGTTTCTATTCTTTATGGCGGAAGTGTAAAACCAGATAATGCAAAAGAAATTTTTGGAAAACCAGATGTTGATGGTGGACTAATTGGTGGTGCAGCCTTAAAAGCAGATGATTTTATTGGAATTATAAACGGAATTAGATAATCTTGTTCTTAAGATAATTTAGAATCCTCAATTGTTCATTCAATTGGGGATTTTTAGTTTATGTCAGTAACAAATCTCAAACTCGTTCGTCTTACTGTTAAACCAAACAATATAACATCTTGGAAACAATACTTTCTATTAAAAACCTCAACAAACGTTATGGCAAATTACAAGCTGTTAAAGACGTTACGTTAGAAATTCAAAAAGGCAATGTTTACGGAATTCTCGGACCGAATGGAAGCGGTAAATCGACTACTTTAGGAATCGTATTGAACGTTGTGAATAAAACTTCGGGAGAATACAGTTGGTTTGGTGGCACAATGCAAACCCACGAAGCTTTGAAAAAAGTAGGTGCGATTATTGAACGCCCAAATTTTTATCCCTACATGACGGCTAAGGAAAACTTAGAATTAGTTTGCAAAATAAAAGGAATTCCTTACACCAAAGTTCAAGAAAAACTAGAAGTTGTAGGTTTAATGGAACGAAAAGATAGTAAATTCAATACGTTTTCGTTGGGAATGAAACAGCGTTTGGCAATTGCTTCTGCCCTATTGAACGACCCAGAAATACTAATTTTAGACGAACCAACTAATGGTTTAGATCCACAAGGAATTCATCAAATTAGAGATATCATTCGATTAATTGCTAGTCAAGGAACCACTATTTTATTGGCATCCCACTTATTGGACGAAGTAGAAAAAGTATGTTCGCATGTTTTAGTTTTGCGAAAAGGCGAAATTTTATATTCTGGTACTGTTGAAGGAATGTCGTCTGGAAACGGATACATTGAACTTGAAGCCAAAGACAACAAAGCATTAATTATAGTTTTACAACAATTTCCAAATATTGATAAAATAAAAGAAGAAGAAGGAAAAGTACTGATTTATTCTAAGCAAGACATAGATTCTGCTTCACTTAACAAGTTTTTGGCTGATAATTCAGTTTATTTGAGTCATTTGGCAAAACGCAAAAGCAGTTTAGAAGAACAATTTTTACAATTAACCGGTAAATAATCCTAATTACAACATCACAATGAAACGATTACTATCTATAGAATTACAAAAAATCTGGAAAAACAAAGCCAGTAGAGTTTTAACAATTACCTATTTTGGATTATTGAGTTTACTGACCTTATTGGCAATCGTAAAATTTGATTTTGGTCCATTTCACATTGACGCATCACAACAAGGTGTTTTTAATTTTCCTTATATATGGCATTTTAACAGTTATATAGCTGATTATATTAGTTTTTTTCTTGCCATTATTATTGTTTCTATGATGGCAAACGAATACAGTTATGGCACATTGAAACAAAATCTCATAGACGGATTGAGTAAAAAAGAATTTATTTTATCGAAATTTCTTACCGTACTTTTCTTTTCTGCATTAGCAACAACGTTTGTTTTTTTAGTTTCATTAGTATTGGGTTTGAAATTTTCAACCTATACCGAATTTAGAATTGTATTTTCACAAATGGATTATCTTCTTGCCTATTTCATTAAATTGGTTTGCTATTTTTCATTTTGTCTTTTTTTAGGAATATTAATTAGACGTTCTGCATTTGCACTTGGATTTTTAATTCTATGGTATTTTATTGAAAAGATATCGTTTGGAATTTTAAAATATAAAGTATTTAATAAAAGTACAAATGTAGATGCTGTTTATAATTTTTTTCCTCTTGAATCAATGTCTAATTTACTTGTTGAACCTTATAGTCGTTTATCAGTAGTTAAAGCAATTGGAAGCCAAGTAGGAATTGATAATGTAAAAGATTATAGTGTTCATTGGTATGCTATTGCTATTGCTTTAGCTTGGACAGCTATATTTGTTTATGGTTCCTATTTCCTTTTGAAAAAGCGTGATTTATAAGCACTTAAAAAAATCTTAATTCTTTACAACTTTAACACTTCTATCTAATTTATTTGCTAATTTTAGCGAATGAAAAACAGGTTACTTACTTTTTTAATAACTATTTTAGTTTCAGCAAGTTGCATAGCTCAATTTAGTAAAACTCATTACATTCCGCCCATATCAGCATCTAATAGCGTTACTGCTGGTCCGCAATACATTTACATTTCTACTCCAAGTAGTACTCCTGTAAGTTTTACATTAACTGAAATTGGTACAAGTGTTATTACTGGAACTGTTGCCCGAGACACACCTTATATTTATGATGTAAGTACTGGCGCCAACTTTGGTCAGTTGGTTGTTACGCCGTCAGCTGTTAATCAAATACAGTCCAATCGTGGATATATTATTCAAGCTGCCGATGTGGTTTATGTAACCGTAAGAGTTATTGACCAAACAGGAAATCAATCAAGTGAAATTGTTTCTAAAGGACTGGCTGCATTGGGTACGCAATTCAGAATTGGAGGTTTTACTAACATGTTAATTCCTAGTTATGCAGATAGGCATTACACTTTTGCATCCATATTAGCTACCGAAAATAATACTACTATAAGTTTTAGCAACATTAAAACTGGTGCCGTTTTAGTAAACAATGCTACTGCAGGAAATACGCCTTCAAGTATTGTTCTTAATAGTGGTCAAAGTTATATTATGGCTGTTCAAGGACCAACCTCGGCTAATAGAGATGCCTTAATTGGAGCACTTATTTCTTCCGATAAACCAATTGCTGTTAATTGTGGCTCTTTTGGAGGAACTAATGGCGAAATGGGAAACTTAGACTTAGGTTTTGATGAAATCGTATCGGCCGAACGAACTGGCTCTGAATACATCTTTGTTAAAAGTACGGGTATGGATAATGTGGAACGTGTATTGCTAATTGCAAATCAAGACAACACCCAAATTTATCTTAACAATTCAACAACACCAAATTACACTTTAAATACAGGTCAATATATAAATTTATTAGGTAGCGATTATGATGCAAGTGGCACAATGTATGTGCATACTAACAATACAACAACTAATCCTAAAACTTTATTTGCATATCAATGCGTAGGTGATGATTCTCAACCCAATCAAGCCAATCAGGAAATGTTTTTTGTGCCTCCTTTAAGTTGTCAAACACCAAAAATTATCGATAATATTCCTTTTATTGAAGCAATAGGAAGCAGACAATTTATAGGAAGATCAACCTTGACTACTAAAACAGGTTCTACACTAAGCTTTATTATTGATGGTGTTTCTTATACTTTAGCAACATTACCTCCAACAATTACTGTTGCCGGACCAACTTCTGTTGTTGGAAATGCCAATTATGAATGTTATGTTTTGACTGGTCTAACCGGAAATGTATCGGTTTTCTCTACGTCTGAATTGTACTTAGCCGCTTATGGAACAGATGGTGCAGCTACTTTTGGAGGGTACTACTCTGGATTTACGTTTAAACCCGAAGTCACTTTTCAACCTATTGTTTCCACTCAATCCAATTGCATTCCTAATGTAGAGTTAAATGTTAATGCTGTTACTGGTTTTGATACTTACCAATGGTTTTTTAATGGAACGGCTATTCCTGGTGCCAATTCGGGTACAATTACTCCCAACCAACCTGGATATTACAAAGTAGAAGCTACAGTAACTTCGTGTACTGCTGTTCCTCCATCAGATGATATTCCGGTGAGTAGTTGCGCTATTGATACCGATAATGATAGCGTAAACGATAATATCGATTTAGATAATGATAATGATGGTATAACAAATTGTACAGAATCCTACGGAGATCAAATTATTTCTATTGCAAATACAAGTGCAGGCAGTATCAATGTGGGTGCTTATTCCAACTCATTTACCGGAGTAGTTACTACGTCAACAAGTGCTAGTTCAACACCTTTTGTTGGCAATGCCAACGGTAGTTTTGTTGCTACAGTTCCTATGGGTAAAAGCAATTGGGTTAAGTACACTATGACATTTGCTCAACCCATCTCACTTGCACTTGATTATGTTACTACAGCTAATGCAACCGATTTATTGAATGCTAATGCGCAATACGCTATCAGTTCGTCTACTAATAAAACCATAACGGTTCAAAACCCTAACAATCAGTTGTTGATAGATACCAATTATGATGGTTTTTATGAAAGTGGAGTTACACAATATTCTTCCTTCGAAATTAGATTTCGCTCAAATAGTACTACTTCGCTTGCAGCAGGAACAGGTACTTTTAAATTCTTAACTAATTTAACCAATAGCATAACATTTAAAGAACAAAATCTTTCCGATACGGCCGAAAACAAATCTACATTAAAAATGTTTGCTACCTGTGTACCAAAAGATTCCGATAGTGATGGCATTCCAGATCAATTGGATTTTGATAGCGATAACGATGGAATTACAGATGTTATCGAAACTCAAGGAATTCCTTTTTCTCCTGCAACTGGTGTTGACACAAACCACGACGGAATTGATGATGCTTTTGCACTTGGATTAACGCCTATCGATTCTGATGCGGACAATATTCCTGATTATTTAGACTTAGATTCTGACAATGATGGTATTTATGACTTGAACGAATCAGGTTCGGGTGCTACTGACGCCAATCTAAACGGTGTTATTGACGGAACAGCTTTTGGAACTAATGGATTAGCTGATGCCTTAGAAACTTCTCCTGATAATGGAGTACCGAGTTACACCATTGCCAATACAGATGGGGATTCTTTTAATAATTATACGGATTTAGATAGTGACAACGATGGTTGTTCTGATGTCATAGAAGCTGGATTTACCGATGCTAATAACGATGGTTTATTGGGAACCAATGCTCCTCCATCGGTAAACGCTACTACTGGTGTTGTAACAAGTGGTTCGGGATATACGCTTCCGAACATAAATTACATCACTTCGGCACCAATAGCCATTACCACACAGCCTATTGATGTAGCAACTTGTGAATTGCAATCAGCTACTTTTACAATAGTTTCTAATGCAGTGACTAGCTATCAATGGCAAATTTCTACCAATAATGGAATTACTTGGTCTAACTTAAGCAACAACGCGACTTATTCTGGCGTGATTACTGATTCATTAGTGGTTTCTAACGCAAGTCCAACTATGTCTGGATATCAATACCGTATGTTTTTAAATAAAAACGGAAATTCATGTGGTAAATATTCTACTGCTGCAAAACTTACGATATATGCTTTACCAGTTATTACAACACCAATAACATTAAAACAATGTGATGATGATATTGATGGGAAATCTCCGTTTAATTTAACCATAAACAACCCACTAATATCAGCTAATTATGCGTCTGAAACATTTACTTATTTTACCACTTTTGCTGGTGCAAATACAAATGACCCATTAGTAAAAATAATTAATCCAATTGCTTATACTAATACTGTAGCTTTTGCCGATGTGGTTTATGCTCGTGTAGAAAATGCAAATAACTGTTTTAGAGTTGCTCAAATCAATTTGGTGGTTTCTGTAACGCAAATCAACGCTGCTACTTTTCACAGATATTTTACCTTATGTGATGATGCCATAACTGGAGTTTCTACAGATATTGATGGAACTTCTAAATTTGATTTTAGTAGTGTAACCAACGATATTAATGCACAACTACCACTCCCAAGTTCAAATTATACAGTGAAATATTATGCCTCTAATGCTGATGCTTTGGCTCAAATTAATGAGATTACTAACATAGCTGCTTATCGAAATACTACTTCAAACCAACAATTAATTTACGTTCGTGTGGATAGTAATAATTTTCAAGGTTGTTACGGATTAGGGCCATTTATTACCCTTACTGTTGAAGCACTTCCTGTAGCAACTCCTGTAAATGCTGCTAACATCATCCGTCATTGTGATGATGATCAAGACGGTAGTTATACGTTTGACACCTCAACATTGGAAACTGCAATTTTAAACGGACAAACCAACAAAACAGTTACTTACTATGATGCTGCTGGGTTGCCAATTAATCCTTCCCCAACATATACAGTCGCAATGTCTCAAACAATTACCGTTCGTGTGACTAATAATATTACGCAAGCATCCGATGGACCTTGTTATGACGAAGAGTCAATTCAGTTTATCGTAGATAAATTACCCCAGGTTTTTCTACCAATCTCTTTAACATCTGTGCTAACACAATGTGATGATGAAGCTGACCCTGCTTTGCAAAATAATAGCTATCCATTTGATACAACTTCTTATGAGTTGCAATTGTTAGGTTCACAAACTGGAATGGATATTAAGTTTACATTACAAGATGGAACGGTTGTAAATCATTTACCTACTATTTTTAATACAGCAACTCAAAATGTAGTGGTTACTATTACGAATCCATTAAATACTAGTTGTCCTGCTACAACTACATTAAATTTTATAGTAAACCCGACTCCTCTAATTGATTTGAATCCTAACGGCTGGGCTAATGAATTGGTTTGTACCAACCTTCCAACTTTTACTGTAACTATTAATGCTGGGGTTCTATCGGGTACGCCAACAAGTACTTATTTATATCAATGGTATTTAGACGGAACCTTATTGCCAGGCAAAACTAATTACACCATTACAGTAAGTGCTGGAGGCTCATATTCAGTTATAGTAACTAATGCTCAAGGGTGTTCAAAAACAAGAACTATCATCGTAAAAACATCTGTTATTGCCACCATTGACCATATCAATATTGTTGATTTAACCGATATTGATACCGTTGAAGTTATTGTTACTGGAAATGGCGATTATGTATACAGCATTCAAGAATCTTACGGGCCTTATCAAACGTCTAATTTCTTTGAGAACATAGCAATGGGAATTCATACTGTTTATATTAAAGATTTGAATGGTTGTGGCATTGCAGAACAAACTATTTCTGTATTGGGTGTACCAAGATATTTTACACCAAATGGAGATAGTTATAACGACACATGGAATATTAAAGGAGCTAACGACCAATTCTATTCCAATTCTATCATTAGAATTTACGACCGATATGGCAAGTTTATCAAACAAATATCTCCTATTGGAAACGGTTGGGACGGCACTTACAACGGACAATTAGCTCCTGCCGATGATTATTGGTTCAACATCAACTTTAATGATGGAAGAAGTGCTAAAGGACATTTTAGCTTAAAACGATAATTGAATATGTACAAACTTTTAGCCAAAATAAACAAACTCTTATTACCCAGTTTTACTAAACAACAGCTGGATTTAGCCAAAGCCAAAAAGTGGCAAATGGCAATTATTGGTTGGAGATATTATGTAACAAAAAGAAGTTTAGAGTAATTATTGTATAGAATGCTGAATGTTTTCTAAACAATCAACAACATAAATCCTAATATTTATGGCTTTTTTATTTTTGTAAATATTCAAAATATTCATTAAAAAATAATTATTATATTCCAAATTTTATCTGTTGTTTTCTTTTAAATCACTAATTCTTTCATCTATATTTGCGCTACTAAAACGATATAGTATATGGAAGAATGCATCTCGATTTTTGATATGTTAAAGATTGGTGTCGGACCATCGAGTTCGCATACACTTGGACCTTGGCGTGCTGCCGAACGCTTTTTATCGGAATTAAAAACAGAAAATATTCTTCAAAATGTAACCCAAATCAAAGTCGATTTATATGGTTCGCTTTCTTTAACTGGAAAAGGGCATGCAACAGATTTGGCAGTAATGTTAGGTTTGTCTGGTCAAGATCCAGAATATATTCCTGTTCAAAATATAGATGGAATAATTAAAAAAATAGAAGCTAAAAACGAAATCAATTTGGGTAACGAAATTATTATTCCGTTTTATTTTTTACAAGATATCGTTTTCAATAAAAATTTTCTTCCTTTTCATGCCAACGGATTGACTTTTACCGCTTTTTTATTAGATGATAATGAATATCAAACGACCTTCTATTCTATTGGTGGCGGATTTGTTGTTAAAGAAGAGCGTGTAAATGCCAAAAAGAAACACCAAATAAAATGTGCTTTTCCTTATCCAATTCAAAATGCACAAGAATTATTAGATTATTGTACAACACAAAATAGAAAAATTTCTGAAGTTGTTTATGACAACGAAAAATCCATGCGATCGGAAGCAGAAATTCACAACGAATTAATGCGAATTTGGAACACCATGTTAGAATGTATGTACATTGGTTGTCACAGTGAAGGAATTTTACCTGGCGGATTAAACGTGCGAAGAAGAGCCTTTGACATGCACCAAGGTTTAATTGGATTAGCAAATTATTCCAATCCTCAAGAATGGTTAGAAGAAATTAGAAAAACCGAAGTTAAATTCCGTCAAATATTAAAATGGGTTTCGTGTTTTGCATTGGCAGTAAATGAAGTAAATGCTGCATTAGGACGAGTTGTAACGGCTCCAACTAACGGAAGTGCAGGTGTAATTCCAGCTGTTTTAATGTATTATTTAACAATTGAAAATCACGAAGCTGGCGAAAAAGAAATCAAACAATTCTTGATGGTTGCTGGCGAAATTGGTAGTATTTTTAAGAAAGGTTCAACTATTTCAGCAGCAATGGGTGGTTGTCAAGCAGAAATTGGAGTTTCATCAGCAATGGCAGCGGCAGCACTATGCGAAGTTATGGGCGGAACTCCAGATCAAGTACAAATGGCAGCCGAAATCGCAATGGAACATCATCTTGGATTAACTTGTGACCCGATTGGTGGCTTGGTTCAAATTCCGTGTATTGAACGCAATACAATGGGGGCAATTAAAGCAATAAATGCAGCCGAATTGGCAATGGAAACCGATGCTAAAAATGCTAAAGTACCTTTGGATAAAGTTGTCGATACCATGTGGAAAACAGCACAAGATATGAATTCTAAATATAAAGAAACATCAGAAGGTGGACTGGCAATTGCTGTAAATATGGCTGATTGCTAATTTGTTATGATAAACAACAATCGTTCATCTTATCTCATATTAATTATAATCACAATTGTTTTGGGAGTTTTATCTCGAAAAATTGATGGCATTACAACATTTTTTGGAGATGTTTTATATGCTGTGATGATTTACTTCGGAATGCGGTTTCTTTTTCTAAATTACAGTCAAAGAAGAGTACTATTGGTTGCTTTATTCTTTTGTTTTTGTATTGAATTGCAACAACTTTACAGAGCCAATTGGATTCTAGAAATTAGAAGAACTTCTATTGGTCATTATGTTCTTGGACAAGGATTTCTGTGGAGTGATTTAGGATTTTATACTATTGGAGTTTTGATTGCGTTTTCGTTTGATAGTTTTTTAGTTAAAACTCAAAACACAAACTTGAAGTAATAAAAAAGTTTCCAGTAGTAAAATCTCCATTTTTAATAAAAACTTTTTCTTTACAATTCAAATAACGAGCTTCTGTTCGGAATTTCATTTTGGAATTAATCAAATAATCAAAATTTAATGAAGTTCCAAAAGTTTTAAATTCATTTGCTGTTGGAATCATTACATTTTTAATGTCTTGGTAATACTCGGCTCTAAAAGCAGTTTGCCATTTTGAATTAATTGTATATTGAGTAATAAAAACTGGACTAAACCAGTTAGCATATTTATTATTTAATGAAGAGATTTTTTGCAAACCATAATCAAAACCTGCTATAGTATGCCATTTTGAATTCCATTTATAATCCCAATAAACATTAGTAAAATAACGCATTAGCATTTCAGAACCATAATATTCTTTTCCAGCAAAATTACTCCAATTTAAAGT
>CANCFZ010000033.1 GCA_947377425.1 Flavobacteriaceae bacterium | reverse complement strand
AACTTCTTTTTTATTTCAAATTTTGACAACTTAGAATTAATCATTTTTTCGTTCAATAATTTATTCCAGTTTTCTTTTATCAAATCCAAATTGTTGTTTAATAAAAAAGATTCCTTTTCTTTAAAACCTAAGTTGGTTTGGTTCATGTGTTTTCCACAAGAAGTAAAACCTATTAAAACAAAAAAACATATTTTAAAGAAGCTGACATTCATAATAATTTTGTTTTTAAATATAATAAATAATATTGTTTTCTAATATGCTCGAGTAATTTGATATCTCAAAAGTATTAGTAACAGAACTAGCCATATTACACTAAAAGTGTAAAAAATGTTAATTTTACGGCATAAAAAAGCGACAGTTGTTAGCTGTCGTTATTGTTTAGGAAGATTGCGATTAATTATAAACCCTAATCACATCGCCATTTACTTCAACCCGATACGGTTTTAAAGGATATTGTTTACCGGCGCTTTGACCCGTAAATAAATTATATTTTTCGCTCCCACATAAGCAAGTAGCATTAGAAGCACTCACAGACAATGTTGAACAACTTGTTAAATCTTGATTTGGACAAGCACCATCATAAGCATTGTAACCACTTCCAGTATTAAAAATAATTATACCTTTTGACGGGCCATTTGTAGGATAAGCCTTTACAGCATTACCCGTAAAATTTAAGGTGCTATAAGTTGGTAAACTTTTATTTACTTCTATAGAAAAAGGATAATTTGGTAAATATGGATTATTGTTGTTCCACTTGTCTTTGTTACAGCCAAAAAGGAATGTTGAAATAAGAATTAAAGAAAGTATTTTTTTCATTTTAAAAAATGTATCAAAAGTGTAGTTCAAAAAAATTAAATTAGTTAACTTTGTATTGCATTATTAAACAAAAGTAGGAATTTAATATACAATATATATCTTTGAAAAAAGAAATCCCGTCTTGATGGGATTTTTTCTATTTTATAATAACGACGAAAAAGTAGTTTTAATATACTACAAACAAAATAATAACTTCTTTTTAACAATGATTTTGTGAAATTAGAAGCAAACAAAGAAATGAAATTATGAGTACTGTATCTTATTACACAGCAGAAGGTTTAAAAAAACTTAGAGAAGAATTAGATCATTTAAAAAGTGTGATGCGCCCAAAAGCATCAGCCGATATTGCAGAAGCAAGAGACAAAGGAGATTTGTCTGAAAATGCAGAATATGATGCTGCTAAAGAAGCACAAGGAATGTTAGAAATGCGAATCGCTAAACTAGAAGAAGTACATTCTAATGCAAGATTGATTGACGAAAGTCATTTAGATCTTTCTAAAGTCTTGGTTTTATCTAATGTGAAAATTAAAAACCAAGCTAACGGAATGGAAATGAAATATACTTTGGTTGCCGAAAGTGAAGCCGATTTAAAAACCGGTAAAATATCAGTTACTTCTCCAATTGGAAGAGGTTTACTTGGAAAATCTGTAGGAGAAATAGCAGAAATAACAGTTCCAAACGGAGCCTTGAAATTCGAAGTTTTAGAAATTTCTCGCGATTAATTACTATTTTTTGTCACACTGAGCGCAGTCGAAGTGCTTTAATGAAACCAAATAACATTATGAGCAGTATTTTTACCAAAATAGTAAACGGAGAAATTCCCTGTTATAAAATAGCCGAAGACGAAAATTTCCTAGCTTTTTTAGATGTAAATCCGAATGCTAAAGGACATACTTTGTGCATTCCAAAGCAAGAAATCAATAAAATCTTTGATATTGAAGACGATTTGTATATAGGATTAATGAAGTTTTCCAAAAAAATTGCAATTGCTCTTGAGAAAACAGTTCCTTGCAAACGAATAGGAATGGCAGTTATAGGATTAGAAGTGCCACATGCTCACGTACATTTAATTCCATTAAACGAAATGGACGAAATGCGTTTTCAAAACAAAGTTACTTTAGCTAAAGAAGAATTTGAAGATTTAGTAATTGCAATTCAAGCTAATTTATAACAAAAATAATATAATATAACACCACAAATTTATAGTTTATACTCTAAGTTTGTGGTGTTTTTATTTAAAAAAATATGAAAAAAATCTTTGTTTTAGTTGTGTTAATTTCACAGTTCCAATCTTTTTCACAAGAAAAAAGTTTTCATAATTATTATTGGAATAACTATGAAAATTCTAAGTCAATAATTGGTGCGACAAATTGCTATGTAAGAGCTACTCCATCAACAAAAGCAACTGTATTGGACTCTCTTCAAATTGGAAAGGAAATAACGGTATTGAAGGCAACAGATATTGATTATGCTATTAAAGGTCTTAATGTTTCGTGGGTGGAAATCGAATACCAAAGCAAATCTGGAACTATTTTGAAAGGGTATCTTTGGAAGGGATTTTTAGCTTTAGGATACACCAAAAAGAAATCACTTACGTTTTTAACTACAATTGATAAATATGAAATTAGAAAGAAAGATAGTTTGGATGTTTTTTCAATTTCGGTTAAAATTTTAAATGACAAAAATACAGTTTTAGGTCAAAAAACATTTCAGGAAAGGCTTGGTGAAAGTTCCTATTTTCAAAATAGTGCAATCGGAGGTTTGGGATTAAAAAGCATAACTGATATTTACAGAATCAGCTTTGATGGCGAAGCTTGCGGAATTCCTTCGCTATTTTATTATTTTGCATGGAATGGTACTAAAATAATACAGTTGCCCGGAAAAATTTGTTCGGCAGATGGTGGAATTTATTTTTATAATGAAAATTTCATTTTCCCAAAAGAAAAAGGAGGAAAACCAGACACAATAATAAAAGTTTTTAAAGAAGGTGAAGCTGTTGATGAAGAAGCAATTAATCCAATTTTCAATGTTAAAGAATGGAAAGAAATCTATGAATGGAACGGAGAAAAAGCTTTTTTAGTTAATAAAATTAAACCAAAAAAATATAAAATAAAATATTAACTAGTTCCTTTTTTATACAAAATTTGCATTGTAGTTCCTTTTCCAATTTCAGAATGAGCTACTCTAATTTTTCCTTTGTGATATTCTACAACAATTCTTTTTGTTAATGATAAGCCCAATCCCCAACCACGTCTTTTAGTGGTAAAACCAGGTTCAAAAACACGTTTGAATTGATTTTTAGGAATTCCTTTACCAGAATCGGTTATATTTATTTTTATTTGATTTCCATCATTTTCTATAGCTAAAGACAGTTTTCCACGACCTTTCATAGCGTCAATAGCATTTTTCATTAAATTTTCAATCGTCCAACTGTGCAAAGCTGGATTTAAAGAAACCATAATCGGTTCATTTGGTGCAGAAAAATTAAATTCAACTTGATTTGAAAAACGAGATTTTAAATAATTAAATGAATTCTGAGTTTCCTCTACTATATCTTTAATTTCCAGAACTGGTTCTGAACCAATTTTAGAAAATCGTTCCGTAATTGTTTGCAATCTGTTGATGTCTTTTTCAATTTCAGAAACCGTTGTTTCATCAACATTGTCGGCTTTCATAATTTCTAACCAACCAATCAATGACGAAAGCGGCGTTCCAATTTGATGTGCCGTTTCCTTTGCCATTCCAGCCCAAAGTTTGTTTTGGGTAGCCATTTTGGTACTTTTATAAAAATTATAAACTAATGCTCCAAACAAGAAAATAATAAGCAATAAAGCGAAAGGGTAGTATTTTAATTTATTCAACAAAGTCGAATCACCATAATACAAATAATGAGTTTTCCCTTTTGAAATTTGCATCACAATAGGGTCGTTTTGACTTTTTAATCGGTTTAATAAATTGCTTAATTTGGTTTTATCTTTCTTAGTCTGTTCGTCAACATTTATCATGTCAATTATTGAATCGTTCTCTGTTTTTATAATTGGAATACTCGCATTTTGGATAATTTCTAAGGGTAATTCTAAATCAGCATTCAAATCATCGCTGTTGATTTTTTTCTGTGCAATTGCCCAATGTTTCATTTTTACACGTTCTTCTTCTTTGAAGATTTGAAAAAATGAGTAGGTATTCCATAAAATAAGTAAAACTATCAGGAATGATGCAATTATAATAGTCCAACGTGTAATGTTTCTTTTTTCAGAAAATTGCATTGATAAATTTTTGTTTAAAAGTAATGATTTTTTTCAAATTGTTATTGATTTTAGAAATTGCTATTACTATTGAATTCATATCTTTGCTCAAATTCAATTTCTATGTTAACACTTGACCCTAATGAACTATCACCGGCAAAACTGCAAGGTTATCTTCAAAGTGCTGTTGCTCCTAGACCAATAGCATTTGCAAGTACCATTGATAAAAATGGAAAGCCTAATTTATCACCGTTTAGTTTCTTTAATATTTTTAGTTCCAATCCGCCTATTTTGGTTTTTTCACCAGCTCGTAGAGTTCGTGATAATTCTATAAAACACACATTGATTAATTGTCAAAACACTAAACAAGTTGTGATTAATGTGGTAAATTATGATATTGTGCAACAAATGTCATTGTCAAGTACTGAATATCCTGATGGTGTAAATGAATTTGCAAAAGCTGGATTTACAGCAATTCCGTCAGATATTGTAAAACCTTATCGTGTTGCCGAAAGTCCTGTACAATTTGAGTGTAAAGTCAACGAAATTATTGCTTTAGGAACCGAAGGTGGAGCAGGAAATATGATTATCTGTGAAGTAGTAAAAATACATATCAACGAAGCTGTTTTAGACGAGAATGGAACAATTGATCCCATGAAAATTGATTTGGTTTCAAGATTGGGTGGAAATTGGTATTCAAGAGCCAATCATGGGCTTTTTGAAGTCGAAAAACCATTAGCTACATTAGGAATTGGTGTTGATTTGATTCCTGATTTTGTAAAAGAAAGCCCTATTTTTAATGGAAATGATTTAGGTAAATTAGGGAATGTAGAATCTTTGCCAACAAATGAAGAAATTACTATATTTGTAAAACAAAATTTTGAAGTGAAAGGTGTTTTGAGTGCTGATGACGAAGTAAAAAAACACCAATTAGCAAAAGAATATTTAGATAAAAATGAAGTGCTAACCGCTTGGAAAGTACTTTTAGCAAAACAATAAATTTAGAATAATTATGGAAGTTTCAGGAAAAGTAAAAGTAGTTGGCGACGAACAACAAGTAAGTCCAACATTTAAAAAAAGAGAATTAGTGGTAACTACAGATGAGCAGTACCCACAAAGCATCATGATTGAATTTGTTCAAGATAAAAGTGATTTATTAAATAATGTTGTGGTTGGTGAAAACGTAAAAGTTTCTATCAATTTAGGAGGAAGAGAATGGGTTAATCCACAAGGAGAAACTAAATATTTCAATTCAATTAAAGGATGGAGAATTGAAAAAATGCAATCAGAAGCTCCAGTTGCACCACAAATGCCTCCAATGCCAGCTGCAGAAGCATTTGCTCCGGCAACTGATTTTAAAGAAGAAGAACACGACGATTTACCTTTCTAAAAAAGAGGAAAGAATAAAGAGTATAAAAAATAGACTGTCATTCTGAATGTATAACTTTGGTTAAATGTTTAGAATGACTTTCCTTTTTTCGGCTCTATTTTCTATATTCTTTTTTCTATTATCTATATTCTAAAAAATGTATTTCCTAACCAAAGAACTTTATTTTCCGCCAGTTGAAGAAGCTTCCTTCGAAGGTATTTTGGCTTTGGGTGGCGATTTGTCGATTGAGCGATTACTTTTGGCATATAACAATGGAATTTTCCCATGGTTTAATGATGACGAACCAATTCTTTGGTGGGCACCAGCGGAACGAATGGTTGTGAATCCACAAGATTACAAAGTGTCAAAAAGCTTACGGAATATAATCAACAGAAATCTATTTGAAGTAACTATAAATAAAGCTTTTGAATCCGTAATTGTCAATTGTCAACAAATAGAACGAAAAGGACAAGATGGAACTTGGATTACAGACGATATTATTAAATCCTATACTGAATTGCACCGATTAGGAAAAGCGATGTCATTAGAAGTATGGCAAAATAATGAACTAGTTGGCGGATTATATGGAGTTGATTTAGGTCATGTTTTTTGTGGAGAAAGTATGTTTTCCAAAGTGCCAAATGCAAGCAAAGTTGCTTTTGTGAAATTGATTGAATATTTGAAAGTCAATAATTACAGACTTTTAGATTGTCAAGTGCATAACGACCATTTGGAGAAATTAGCTGCATTTGAAATCTCAAGAGAAAGTTTTATGATGATTTTGAAATCAAAATAATAAAATATTAATCGTCATGTAAATTTGACTTTAGACGTCTTTTTGTCAAGTGATAGTATACCACAATGTTGTCAAATAGTAATGCAACAATCAAAATTAATGCAGCAAATAGTAATATTTTTAGATTATAATCTTTGTAGAAAATACCGCCAAACAAACAACCAAAAAAGAAGAAAAGAATAATGGATAATCTTAGGTATATATTTCTTGTTAATCTTTTTAATTCCGTTGGTTTTTTGTAGAAAAATAGTTGCGAAAGTTCAATTCCTAAGTCAGTAAATAATCCTGTTAAATGCGTTGTTCTTACTGTTGATTGCGAAATTTTAGTTACCAAAGCATTTTGTAATCCCATGGCGAATAATAGCGAATAAGCAATGTAGTTGCTATTTAAATCTTCACATAATCCAATACTTGATAATAATATAACCTCAATAAACATTGGTAACGCATGAGCAATTCTTGGCTTTTTTAAGGAAACAATTTCTACAAGTAGATTGCAACTAAAAGCTCCCAATAAGAAAAATAAAATAAAGAGTATAAAAGTTATTGCTTTAGAGTAATTTTTCAACGAAATTGCTTCGGCAAAATAAGCAAAATGACCTGTAACATTTGTCGTTAATGTGGCAACTGATAATACACCAGCGGTATTTACAATTCCAGCTATTAATGACAATGTCGAAGCCAATCGCAAATTATGAGAAAAAGTTCTCTTAGTGCCTTTGTGACGGAACATTTTTTATTTTAAAGGTACAATTTTAAAATAAGTATTGACTATTTTTTTCAGAATATCAATACCGCTAATTTCTTGTCCAACAATCCTCCACATGATCATTCACCATTCCAGTAGCTTGCATGTGTGCATAAACAACTGTTGAACCAACAAACTTAAAGCCGCGTTTTTTTAAATCTTTAGAAATCACATCCGAGAGAGGCGTTGTTGATGTGATTTCTTTTAAGCTTTTTCGGTTGTTATCAATTGGTTTTCCGTCAACAAAATTCCAAATGTATTTAGAAAAACTTCCAAATTCTTCTTGAACTTTCATAAATGCTATTGCATTAGAAACAGCGGCTCTTACTTTTAATTTATTTCTGACAATTCCAGCATCCAAAAGCAATTCTTGAATTTTATCTTCATTGAATTCCGCCACAATTTTATAATCAAAATTAGCAAAAGCTTTTCTAAAGTTTTCTCTTTTGGCCAAAACCATATACCAACTCAAACCCGCTTGAAATGTTTCTAAAATTAAAAACTCAAATAATATTTGGTCATCATAAACAGGTTTTCCCCATTCGTTATCGTGATAATTTCTATACAAATCATCTTTTTCGCACCAAGCACAACGGGTTTTTATTTCCATAATTAATCAAAATGTTTTATGTTTTGTGAAATTTCGTTTTTGAAATTCTTTAATTGTTCTTAATTGTTTTGGAATGTGGCACTGAGATTTGTTTAGACAACTTCATTTTAAATGCTTCCATTCCCTCTCTTGTTTTTTTTCTTAAATTTACAAATATTTTCAATTTTTTTGTAATCGTTAATACTTCTCTTATCTGTTGAAAATCGTTAAAAGACTAAGGTTTAAAAAAATATTTAATGACTTCATTTGACAAAAAGGTAATGGTTAAATTATTGTCAAAACAATTTAATAAATGATAAACTAAAACAACCCTTATTCCTCTCATCAAATATAATAAAATCTCAACACAAATTCATTAACCCAATTTCTTTACAATTAAAATTATCGATCATTCATCATTATCTAGTACAGACATGTAGCAAGTTGTCCATACGCAACACTTATAGTAATTTCTAAAACATGAAAATTAAATATAATTTATCAGTTGTTAAATGGCTAAAATAGAGTTCCTAATAAAAATTTAAGTAGTCCTTTTTTGTGTAAATAAAAAAGCCATACTTTTCAGTATGGCTAAATTTTATAATCCCTTCCAATAACTATCGGAACTCCAAAAGGAAGGAAGAATCACTTTTTATTGTTTGATAAAACGTTTAGAGGTTGCTCCATTCTCGTTAGAAACTTCAATCAAATAAGTTCCCGGAGTTAATGTACTAACGTTTACACTCTCATTTTCAATTTTACCTTTTCCTAATTCTTGTCCCATCATATTGAAAATAGTATATTCTGATGCTTTATCAAGATTTGAAATGTTCAAAATATCACCATTAACTGGATTTGGATATAAAGTAAAAGCAATTTCATTATTACTTGCTTGTTCCATTTTTGCAGTTAATGAAATATTTACGGTATAATCTTCAACTTGACCATAAGTGAATGCCTGGCATGAAGAAGTTGGCGTAGCATTATAATCCATTTGAACTCTCATTCTAGTTGCTCCTAATGTAGCCGTTGCAGGAATTGTAAATGTTCCTGTTACCGGAGTTGTAGTTGAAGCTGCTTTAGTCCAAACTTTTTCTCCTGCATCAGTGAAAACACCGTTTCCGTTATAGTCAATCCAAACTGCATATCCTTCTTTATATACCGTGCTTGTCCATGATGGAGTAATTGTAATAGTATAAGCAGTTCCTCTAACAGCGTTAGTAGAAAGTGCTGTAAAGTTTTCGTAACCAGCTGTTCCAGTTGACGTATTGCTGATAGTTCCAAATACTACTTTACCAATTTTTTCATCGGTAGTGATACTAGATGTAGAAGTGCAATAAGTGATTGTATTGGTTAAAGTTGTAACCGAAACCGTGTTGCTAGCTACAGAAATATTTGCGGCCGCATCTTTAGCTTTAACTGTAAATGTATATGCTGTTGAAGCTGTTAAACCAGATACTGCATAAGTAGTAGCTGTAGTTGTAGAACCTAATAAGGTGGTTCCTTTATATACATCATAACCAGTAACGGCTACGTTGTCTGAAGCGCCTGTCCAAGATAAATTGGTAGTTGTTGCTGTAGTTCCAGAAGCTGATAATGTTGGCGCTGTTGGTGCCGTAGTATCTGGAGTTAATGTTGTAATAGAAACAATGTTACTTGCAACTGAAATATTTCCTGCAGCATCTTTTGCTTGAACAGTGAAAGCATAAGTTGTTGCAGCAGTCAAACCTGAAACTGCATAAGTTGTAGCAGCAGTTGAACCAAGTAAAACGCCATCTTTGTAAACATTATAACCAGTAACTGCAAGATTATCAGTAGCACCAGACCAAGATAAAGTAGTAGTAGTTAAAGTAGTTCCAGAAGCAGACAATGTTGGAGCAGTTGGAGCAGTTGTATCAGGAACTGGAGCCAAAGTAGTTACAGCAACTGAATTACTAGCTACAGAAGCATTTCCAGCAGCATCTTTAGCTTTAACAGTAAAAACATAAGCTGTAGAAGCTGTTAAACCAGAAACAGCATAAGTTGTAGAAGCTGTTGAACCTAATAAAACACCATCTTTATAAACATCATAAGCTGTTACTGCTACGTTATCTGTAGCACCAGACCAAGATAAACTTGTTGTTGTTTGAGTTGTTCCAGAAGCTGATAATGTTGGAGCTGTTGGAGCTACTAAATCAGTTGAACCAGCAGTAATTGTAAAGTTAGTATTAGAAACGTCAAAGAAAATGTGGTTTGTTCCTTTAACCATAATTCTGTTAGTTGTTCCTGGTGTATTCGGAATTGTCACCGCTTCTGTTCCGTCATTTGGAGTTGCAGCTAACAATGTTGACCATGTTGCGCCAGCATCAGTAGACAAAAGAACATCTACATTAGCACAATTTACACCATTTGCAGTTGTACCTGCAACAGCCCAGGTAATAGTTTGAGAACTTCCGCCTACATAAGAAACAGCAGTATTTGGAGCAGTAACATTAAATGGTCCAGCAGTAGCATTAACTGTTACAATCATATCGTCAGAATTGTTTCCAGAACCACCAGCTCTATTATCTCTAACTGTTACTCTGAAGTTCATTGTTCTTGCTACAGACGGTAAAGCTTCAACTGTAAGTTCTGTTCCAGCAGTTGTTGTTGCTCCTGTCAATACCGACGCCATTCTAGGAAAATATCTTGTTGGAGAAGTAGAAGAATTATATGATCTAAAATCTACTCCTGTTGTTTTAGTAGCGCTTGGCACTGCAGCAGTAGTTTGAGAATCCATTTGCTCCCAATTGTAAGTAAGAATATCGGCATTAGCATCTGTTCCTACAGCTGTTAACATAAATGGTGTGCTTTTTGGAATAGTATAATCTAAACCAGCACTTGCAGTTGGAATTGCATTACCAGTTGCAGTATTAACTGAACATGTTTTTGCTTTAATATTATTTGTTACTTGTTGAATACTAATTGCATGAAAATAAGCATCAGAATGAGGTTGAACATCTAATGCAGTAATTCCAGCATAACCCATGATGGTTGAACCTGAACCTGGTTCCATTTGAACTCCAGTTCCTTCATTACTTTGTGTAAATGTATGGTTTGCACCAAATTGGTGACCCATTTCGTGAGCTACATAATCAATATCAAAATTATCTCCAGAAGGTATTGCATCTGCAGGTGAAGTAAATCCACTTCCTTTTCCAGTTGTACAAATACATCCTATACAACCTGCATTTCCACCACCACCGGAAGCTCCAAATAAGTGACCGATATCATAATTTGCATCGCCAATTACTGAAGTTAATGTGTTTTGCAATTCTGTATTCCAAGTTCCACCAGCACCAGTTGCCGCCGCAGAATAAGGATCAGTAGAAGCACTTGTATAAATAACCAAGTCATTAGTTGCAATTAGCACCATTCTTGCAGAAAAGTCTTTTTCAAAAACACCGTTTACACGAGTCATTGAATTATTCATTGCCGCTAGAGCCAACGCTTTAGTTCCACCAAAATAAGTAGTATATTCACCTGTCACTGACAAAGCCAATCTAAAGGTTCTCAACACAGCATCATCAGCGTTTGGTCTTAAAACAGACGTGTTAATTTGAGGTGTGACAACATCAATAACTTTACATTCAAATTTATCAAATGAAGCTACTTTATCTGACTTTCTATATACTGAATAAGTAGTTAAATCTTGAGAATAAGGTTCTATAAAAACTGCAGATTTATCAGCATATAATGTCATTGATTTGAATCCTAATGGAGAAACACTGAAATAAACTGTTGTTGATGCATTATCAACTCCAACACCAATATAAGATTTAATTTCAGGATATTTAGCTGCTAAAGCTGGATCCATATTTGAATTTTCAAAAACTCTAAAACGTTCAGTTTGTCCATCTGCATTTGGCAAAGAAACAATAACGCTTGAAGTTTTTAAAGTTGCATTTCTCTTAGGAGAATTTACAAGAATAGCTTTAAAAGCATTAACATCTAAATCGAAAAGATTGTTCTTTGGAAGACTCATTTTACTATCAATAACTGTTAGGTTATTTTTAGTCGACGTTTTCCAAAAAGAATCTTTTTGCTGTCCAAAAGAATAGCTTGTTATAGCTAATAAAACAATTGAAAGTAATTTGTACTTCATAATATTCAATATTTTAGTTAATATAGGATTCGAAATTATTAACTTTTTTTGTTGTTTTGTAATTGAATCAAAAAAGATATTAACAATGACCCTTAAGATTTGCTTAATTTGAAGGATATTCACATGATTTTAAATAAAATA
This sequence comes from Flavobacteriaceae bacterium, assembly GCA_947377425.1. Lineage (GTDB taxonomy): Bacteria > Bacteroidota > Bacteroidia > Flavobacteriales > Flavobacteriaceae > Flavobacterium. The sequence continues at coordinate 3,177 of CANCFZ010000033.1, read as the reverse complement.
TTGAAAAATACACAAAATTAGCACAATACTATTTTTATAATTAATCATTAAAATGCTATTTTTATAAAAATTTAAAAGAACGATGCAGTTAAGTTATTGGGAAATTAAAAATTGGTTTTCAAATGTTGATTATACTATAGTTGGAAGCGGTATTGTAGGTTTACATTGTGCGTTAAACTTAAGAGAGCGATTTCCAGAAAGTAAAATTTTGATTTTAGAAAAGGGAATTTTACCTCAAGGTGCTAGCACAAAAAACGCTGGATTTGCTTGTTTTGGTAGTTTATCCGAAATTATTGATGATTTAAAATCACATACCGAAGAAGAAGTAATACAACTCATACAAAAACGTTGGAATGGATTACAATTATTAAGAAAAAGGCTTGGCGATAACCAAATCGATTTTAAACCTTATGGCGGATATGAATTATTTCTAAAAGATGATGACTCTATTTATAATGAATGTTTGCAGAAACTTCCTTTTATAAATGACATTCTAAAACCACTTTTTAAATCGGATGTTTTTACTAAAGAAATAGACCGTTTTAATTTTGAAGGAATAAATGAATATACCATTTTCAATCCGCTTGAAGCTCAAATTGATACCGGAAATATGATGCAAGCGCTGTTAAAAGAAGCAGTTTCTAAAGATATTTTAATTTTAAATCAAGCCGAAGTTGCTACTTTTATTGACAACAATGATTCGGTAGAAGTTGTAGTAAATGATTTTTCGTTTAAAACAAATAAGCTGCTTTTTGCTACAAATGGATTTGCAAGTAAACTAACAAACGATGAAGTAAAACCAGCAAGAGCTCAAGTTTTAATTACAGAACCAATTAAAAATTTAGACATTCGTGGTACTTTTCATTTGGATAAAGGCTATTACTATTTCAGGAATTTTGAAGACCGAATACTTCTTGGTGGCGGACGAAATTTAGATTTTGAAGGAGAAGCCACAACCGAATTAACCCAAACAGAAAAAATTCAAAATAGATTGGAAGAGTTATTAAAAATTGTAATTTTACCAAATCAAGAATTTAAAATCGCTCATCGCTGGAGTGGCATTATGGGAATTGGCAACAGCAAAAACCCAATTGTATCACAACTGTCTCAAAATGTATATTGTGGCGTAAGATTAGGCGGAATGGGAGTTGCAATAGGAAGTTTAACCGGAAAAGAATTAGCAGAATTACTATAAATGGCAACAAAAAATAAAAGCACAAAACCTACAAATCGAACTTTTTTTCAGAAACTAAAAACCTTTATTTGGAAAGCCACATTGTGGTTTTTTGGTGTTTCTATATTTTTAGTATTTTTTTTCAAATGGGTTCCAGTTCCGTTGACACCTTTAATGATTACTAGAGCAATTGAACAAAAATTTGACGGAAAAGAAATGACTTGCAGTCACGATTGGGTTGCGCTAGAAGATATTTCTCCCAATTTGCAAAAAGCAGTTATTGCAAGCGAAGATGGTAATTTTTTAAAACACAATGGTTTCGATTTTAAAGCCATGCAAAAAGCATTTAAAAACAACAACCGCGGAAAAAAACTTAAAGGCGGAAGTACAATATCACAACAAACAGCTAAAAATGTTTTTCTCTGGCAAGGCAGAAGCTATTTAAGAAAAGGTTTGGAAGCTTATTTTACTTTTCTAATAGAATTAGTTTGGGGCAAAGAACGCATTATGGAAGTCTATTTGAATTCTATAGAAATGGGAGACGGAGTTTATGGTGCCGAAGCTGCTGCCGAACATTGGTATCGAATAAAAGCTAAAGATCTTACCAAAAATCAAGCTGCTGGAATTGCTGCAATTTTACCAAATCCAAGAAAATTTAAAGCGTCCAATTCTTCTTCTTATATCGAGAAAAGAAAAAGTAAAATCCTAAGAATCATGCGTTATACTGGAAAAATTGAGTATTAAAAAAGCTCCTCGAAAGGAGCTTTTTGATAGCTATTTATTGAAATAATGTTTTGTAATGTGTCCAATGCTTGTAAATTAAAATTCCGTTTAAAGTAGCAACTAACAATGCTCCTCCAATTGCAGAAGCATCTAAAAAGAGATGAAATAATAAAATATTTATAGAAATTGGCGCTAATAATGTAAGTGCGAATGCCACCCATTTTTTCAACAAAAGCATCAATCCAATCATAATTTCTAAAACTCCAACCGTTTTTAAAACATATCCTGTAGCTCCTAAAGAAGTCATAAAACTTGCAGCTTTATCTGGCATTTCTGGCAAAGGAATGAATGGAGACGGCATTAGTTTGTTCAATCCGAACAATACTAAAATAACTCCTAATAGTATTCTAACAATTTTTGTAAACATTGAATTCATAAACATTTAATTTATTGGTTAGTGATATGGTAAAAATAGAATTAATTTTTTGAATTATAAATATTTATTAAACTATTTTTTTACATTAACTGCTAAATATGCGTTAAATGTTGAAATTAATTCCTAAAATAATATTTCTTCCAATGTTAGGAATTCCATCTGTTTTTAATCTTGAAAGATGTGAAATATAGGTTTTATCAAATAAATTGTTGGCATTCAAATTAACATCAAAAGCTGTTTTTCCAAAAGTTATTTTTCCACCAAAACCTAGATTTATCAAGGTATAATCATTGGATTTTGTTTCAAATTGATTTAGATTATTTTGATCTAAAGTATATTCAACATTCAAAACAGCAAAACCATCTTTAATGAATTTAGTCGATTTGAATTCAGTTTTCAAAGCGTTATTCCATTTATTGGCTGGAATTAATGGTAAATTATCACCGTTTTGCTTTTTTCCAGTTACGCTTTCAAAACTACTAGTAATGTGCAACCAATCTCAAGGATGCGGATGAAAATGTATTCCAGCTTCACCACCATATAAATTAGCATTCGCTTGCGTATAATCATAAGTATCAAAACCATTTGTCACTACTCCATTTGGCGCAATAAATATGTAATTGTTGATGTGATTGTAAAATCCGTTTATAAATAGTTCAAAATGCGGATTTCTATATTCTAAATTCAAATCGGTTTGAAAATTTTGTTCGTTTTTTAAATTTGAATTTCCAATTTCATAACGATTACTTCCTTCGTGAACACCATTTGAAGTTAATTCTGCAAGATTTGGTGCTCTAAACCCAGAAGCTAAATTTAATCTAAAAATGATATTTTCTTTCAAATT
>CANCFZ010000032.1 GCA_947377425.1 Flavobacteriaceae bacterium | reverse complement strand
CCTTTTTTAGAAAGATGAATTCCTGCAGTTAAACCAGCTAACCCTCCACCGATTATTACTATTTCTAAATTTCTCATATAAAAGTAAATTTAGGCAATTGAATTGAGAGTTCTATTATAGAATTATGTTAAAATATTACATAATTTTTGTTTTAATAAAAAAACCACTCCATTAATGAAGCGGTTTTTTAACAAACTAAACTAAATAATCCGAAAAACTATAGTTTTCCTTCTTTGATTTCTTCAACAATTTCAGGATTCAGTAATGTTGATGTATCTCCAAAGTTAGAGAAGTCGCCTTCTGCAATTTTTCTTAAAATTCTACGCATAATTTTACCCGAACGTGTTTTAGGTAAACCACTCACAAACTGAATTTTATCTAACTTGGCAATCGGTCCAATTTGGTCAGAAATCAATTGATTAATCTCTTTAGCCAAGTTTTCTTGATTACGAGATTCTCCTACTTCTTTCAAAATTACAAATCCGTAAAGCGCATTTCCTTTAATATCGTGTGGAAATCCAACAATAGCACTTTCGGCAACTGCTGGATGTTCGTTAATTGCATCTTCAATTGGAGCCGTACCTAAATTATGTCCAGAAACAATAATTACATCGTCAACTCTACCTGTAATTCTATAATACCCAACTTCATCACGCAACGCTCCATCACCAGTAAAAAATTTACCCGGGAAAGCCGAGAAATAAGTGTCTTTATAACGTTGGTGATCACCCCAAATGGTTCTTGCAATTGCAGGCCATGGAAATTTGATACACAAATTTCCTGTAACTTGATTGCCTTCAATTTCATTACGCAATTCGTCCATCAACACAGGTTGAATTCCGGGTAATGGCAACGAAGCATACGTTGGTTTTGTGGGTGTTACAAAAGGAATTGGTGAAATCATGATTCCTCCAGTTTCCGTTTGCCACCAAGTATCTACCAGTGGACAACGCTTTCCTCCTACGTGGTCATTATACCAGTGCCATGCTTCTTCATTAATAGGTTCTCCTACAGAGCCAATAACTTTTAACGAACTTAATGGAAAACGTTGTACATAATCCAAACTTTCTTTAGCTAAAGCGCGAATAGCAGTTGGAGCTGTATAGAATTGATTGACTTTATGTTTTTCAATTACCTCCCAAAAACGACTGTAATCTGGATAAGATGGAACACCTTCAAATATTACAGTTGTAGCACCATTCAATAATGGTCCGTAAAGAATATAGGAGTGTCCAGTAATCCAACCAATATCGGCAGTACACCAATAAACATCATTTTCTTCGTAATTGAATATATTTTTAAAAGTATAAGCCGTATACACCATATAACCTGCAGTAGTATGCACCATGCCTTTAGGTTTTCCAGTAGAACCCGAAGTATATAGAATGAATAACGGATCTTCGGCATCCATAATTTCAGCAACACAATTTGGAATTGCAGCATCCATTAACGGTTGTAACCATTGGTCACGACCTTCTTTCATATTTACTTCAGAATTGGTTCTTTTTACAACCAACACTTTTTCAACACAAGGTGATTTTTCTAAAGCTTCATCCACAATTCCTTTTAGGTCGATGGCTTTGTTTCCTCGGTAACTTCCGTCAGACGTAATTACCATTTTACATTCCGAATCATTAATACGAGTTGAAACTGCCGAAGCTGAAAATCCAGCAAAAACTACTGAATGTATTGCTCCAATTCTAGCACAAGCTAAAACTGATACTGCTAATTCAGGAATCATTGGCAGGTAAATACAAACTCTATCTCCTTTTTTTACGCCTTGCTCCCGCAACACATTAGCCATTTTTGAAACTCTGCCATACAATTCGTTATACGAAATATGTTGTGCTGCTTCTTTTGGATCGTTTGGTTCAAATATGATGGCTGTTTTTTCGCCTCTTTTGGATAAATGCCTGTCGATACAATTTTTAGTAATGTTTACTTTGGCATCAACAAACCATTTGAATTTGGATTCTTGCATATCAAATTCCAATACTTTCTCCCATTTTTGGTACCAAGTAAAGTTTTCATCGGCAATTCTATCCCAGAATTTTCTAGGCTCACGAACCGATTTTTTATACATTTTAAAGTAATGCTCTAAATTGTCTATTTTATAGTAACTCATTGTTATTCTTGTTTTTTTTCGTTTGCAGATGTAAATATAAATATTCTATTTGTTTGAAAAAGAAATTTCTTGCTAATTAGATATAGTTCTTTTAAAAAAAAGAACATAAAGAATAGAAAATAGACGAATCAAATAAAAATCTATACTCTATTATCTTTCGTCTATTTTCTAAAGAAACCTATCTTTGCTTTCTCAAATTCTTCTTTAATCTCATCAATAATAGCTTCATCATCAATAGTTGATGGTATTTGGAAGTCTTCGCCGTCGGCGATGCTTCTTAATAATTTTCTAAGGATTTTACCCGAACGTGTTTTAGGTAATCGTTGCACAATAACCACATCACGCAATGAAGCAACAGCACCAATTTGTTCCCGAACCAACTGAACAACTTCATGTTGCAATTGAAAATGCTCAATAGCTGTGCCCGATTTATTTACAACCAAAGCTAATGGAACTTGACCTTTTAAATCGTCATTAATTCCAACTACAGCACATTCTGCTACGGAATGATGTGACGAAACAATTTCTTCCATTTCGGCAGTTGAAAGTCTGTGACCTGCTACATTGATAACATCATCTACTCTACCGGTTATAAAAATATAATCATCATCGTCTTTAAATCCGCCATCGCCTGAAAAATAATAACCTGGAAATTTATTCAAATAACCTGCTTTGAAACGTTCGTTGTCATTCCATAAATTCAACATTGTTCCTGGTGGCAATGGTAATTTTATAACCACATAACCTTCTTCATTTGGTCCTAATTCTTGTCCGTTTTCTCCAAAAATTCTGATGTCGTAACCTGTAACGGCTTTTCCTGCTGAACCTGGTTTTATTGGTAAATACTCCACGCCCATCATGTTGGAAATCATTGGCCAACCCGATTCTGTTTGCCACCAATGGTCAATTGCAGGAACAGGAATATGTTCACGATACCAATCTAAAGTTGCTACATCACAACGTTCACCAGCTAAGAATTGCGTTCGCAAACAAGATAAATCATATTGTTTAATAAATTCACCGTTTGGATCTTCTTTTTTGATGGCGCGAATGGCAGTTGGAGCTGTAAACATGATGCTCACTTTATGTTCGGCAATCACTCTCCAAAACGTACTTGCATTTGGAGTTCGGATTGGTTTTCCTTCAAAAATTACGGTTGTATTTCTATTAATTAATGGTCCGTAAACAATAAAACTATGTCCAACAACCCAACCTACATCGGATGCTGCCCAAAAAACTTCATCTTGTTTTGCGCCATAAATATAGTGCATTGAAAATTTAAGTGACGTAGCATAACCGCCTGTATCTCTTACAATTCCTTTTGGTTTTCCTGTAGTTCCAGAAGTATATAAAACATACAATGGATGCGTTGCATTTACAGAAACACAAGGCGTTTCTTCTGAACCATAAACTAGTGCATCATAATCGACATCGTATTTTTTAAACGGAATTCTTGCTCCTAATTTTCTATTAAAAACAATTACTTTTTTAGGTTTATGTTCAGCTAATTCTATTGCTTCATCAACTAATGGTTTGTAGGCAATTAATCTATCTATTTCAATTCCTGAAGAAGCTGTGATGATTAATCTTGGTTTGCAATCGTCAATTCTAATTGCCAATTCATGTGGCGCAAAACCGCCAAAAACTACCGAATGCGTCACTCCTATTCGTGCGCAAGCCAACATTGCAAAAGCCGCTTGAGGAATCATTGGCATATAAATGACAGCCGTATCTCCTTTTTTTAATCCAAGCGCTAACATTCCGCCTGCTAGTTTTGCAACTTCCGACTTAACTTCGTTATAAGTATATTTCTTTACAGTTTGTGTAACTGGTGAATCATAAATGATGGCCGTTTGATTACCAAAACCGTCTTGAATGTGTTTGTCTAAAGCTAAATAGCAAATATTTAATTCGCCATCTTTATACCAAAGTGGATAATCATTTTCATCTTTTGATAGTAAAGTTGAAGGCTTTTTAAACCATTCTATTTGGTCTGCTTGTTGTTTCCAAAATGCTTCTGGTGATTGCGAACTTTGGTTGTAAAATTCTTGGTAATTCATTAGTATTGATAGGTTTGCGGTTGTTTTAATTACATAAGTAAATGTAAATAAATTATCAATACGAGTTACAATATTCTTGCTAAATAGGTATATACCAAATTGCTTTCGAGTATTCATAAAAAAAATGCAGAACGTACTATTCTGCAATTTTTTTAAACCATTAAGGTATTAGATTTTGGACTTAATAATTTAGGTTCAATTTCATCATGATATCCGTTTGTTCATCGTTTCCGAGTTTGAAAATGTGTTTGTCAAATTCTACAAATCCATTTTTTATATAAAAACGTATTGCTCTTGGATTTTCTTCCCAAACTCCTAGCCAAACATAATCTACTTTTTTCTGATTTGCTATTTCAATTGCTTTATCATAAAGTAATTGTCCGATACTTTTTCCGTGAAAATCTTTTACAACATAAATTCGTTCTATTTCTAACGTTTTATTGTCTTTGAGTTCGGTTTGAGCTTCTCCAAAATTAATTTTTAAATAACCAATGATTTGATTTTCAAATGTTGCAAAATAAAATTCAGAGTTAGGATTATTTATTTCAGAAGTTAGTTTTTCAATTGTAAAACCTTCGGCTAAATAATTTTGCATATTTTCTTCCGAATTGCTTTCTGCAAAGGTTTCATAAAATGTTTGCCTTCCTATTTCTTGTAGTTGTGAAATTTCATTCAATCCTATTTTGTAAACTTCAATAGTATTCATAACTAATTTTTTTTTACGAAAGTAACTCCATCACTTTATCAACTACTTTTTTAATTGAAAATGGTTTTGTTAAATAAGCATCAGCTCCAAGTGACATTCCTTTTTCAATATCACTTTCTTTATTTTTAGCCGAAAGGAAAATGACCTTTGTATGTTTTAAATTGTCGTCTTTTCTAATTTGTTCCAATGTAGCATATCCATCAACCATTGGCATCATAACATCCAAAATAATTACATCTGGAAAATTAGTTTTAACAATATCCAATGCTTCTTGCCCGTCACGAGCTATAAAGACTTCATAGTTATTCTTTTTAAAAGTATATTCTAATGCCATTACAATGTTTGGTTCATCATCAACTATCAAAATCTTTTTCATGTCTTATCAATTTTCAACATTCTTATTCTTTGGCAAAGTAAACAAAATACACGCACCTTTCAAACTATTTTCTGACCAAATTTTTCCTTTGTGATGTTCTATAATTTGTTTGCAAATAGCCAATCCTAAGCCACTTCCAAAAGGTTTTTTAATATTTTGATTGGTTGATTGATAGAATTTTTCAAAAATAGCTTCAAAGTCATTCGGATTAATTCCTTTACCATTGTCTTGAACAGCAGTTTGAATATAATCTTCTTTAGCAGTTATTTGAATAGTTATCAAACCCTCATTTTCTGGACAAAATTTAATTGCATTGGAAAGTAAATTGGTTATTACTTGCACAATTCTATCTTCATCATAATAGGCGTTTACCTTATCTTTGCTTTCTATGTGTATGGCAATTTTTTTATTTCTAATTAGTTGTTGCAATGGTTCAATTGACTTTTCAATAGTGGTAACTAAATTATGTTTGAACGGATGAATGGTTTGTTTTCCTGTTTCAAATTTTTCTAAATCTAAAATTTTATCGATAAGTCTATTCAATCTATCGGATTCGGATATGATGTTTTGCAAAAACTGTTTTTTTAATTCGTCTGGAATTTCATCATCATCATGAAGAATCTCACTAGCTGCACGAATTGCCGTAATTGGTGTACGAAGCTCGTGGGTAACCGTATCTAAGAAATCGTCTTTTTGTTTGTCTTTTACCATCAACGATTCGTTTGCGTTCTGAAGTTTTGCTGTGATTTCTTTTAATTCGTTAGAAGTTTCTGTTAGCTTTTTATTGATAATGATATTTTCTTTTGATTCTTCTAATATTTTTAAAACTTCTGGCAAACTAATTTTTTCTTCTTTAACCACACTTGCAATTAAAATTCGTGCCGATGCTGTTCCGATATGTCCAGTTAATAAGTTTTCAGAAAATTTGATTAATCGTGCATCTGCCAACTCCTGATTTATATCGACATTGTATTTTACGTTAAAGATATTCATTGCGCGTTTGGTTCGTTCAACACCAAGAAAACGAATCAAGACTTTTTCAATATCATTTCTATAAGCTGTTCCTTTCCAAATAAATGCATTCTCGTGATTGGTAATGTATTTATTAATATCTACAAACATTTCGGCATAGTTGCGTTCGCGGTAATTGCCTTTAAAACTAACCGATACCGAGAAATATGTCACTGCATTAAACAATAAACTCCAAAATAGCGCATGCGGAATGGGCTGCAAATAATCTAAACCAAACAATTGAAATGGTTTTAATAAATGAAATCCCATAAACCCTTCTGAAATAAAGGTATTGTTGCTATTAGTTAATCCGATTGTATAGGGAATTAACAAAGTATAAATGCAAATTATAAATCCGATGATAATTCCATAAATAGCACCTAACCTGGAACCACGTCTCCAAAATAATGCCCCAAAAAAAGCTGGTGCTAATTGTGATATAATTACAAAAGCTACTAATCCGATAGAAACCAACGTATAATTTAATCCAAAGAAACGGTAAATGAAATAGGATAATATAATTAAAGAAAAGATACTTATTTTTCGAGTATTTAAGATTTTTCTACTACTGATGGTTTGTTCATTTCCTTTTAACTTTCCAATTAAGTTGTAAGGGATTAAGATGTTATTGGTCAACATAGTAGACAATCCGATAGAAGAAACTACAATCATAGAAATTGCCGCAGAAAATCCACCAAGAAATACAATAACCGTTAATGTTTTATTATTGAAAAACTGCGGAATTAATAACGAATAAGCATCCGAGTTAACTGCATGTCCAGCAAATAATATATTTCCGCCCCAAGCAATGGGATAAACAAACAAATTAAAAATTAGCAAATACAACGGAAACAACCAAACTGCTGTGTTAATATGATTCTCACGATTATTCTCAATTACAGAAACTTGAAACTGTCTTGGTAATAAGAAAATGGCAAACATCGATAAGATACAAAGCAAGAACCAGTTGATAGCTTGAGGTAAACCACCAATAGTATTTTTTTCTTTAAAATGTTCTAATAAAGAAGCTTTTTGATAAATATCATCAAAACCATCAAAGACAAAAAAGGTGACATAAACCCCAATGATAACAAAGAAAACCAATTTCAAAACACTTTCCATAGCAACGGCAGTCACAATTCCTTTGCGCTTTTCGGAAGCATCAACATATCGGGTTCCGTAATAGGATGCAAATAATGCTAAGGCAATAGCAACATAAGTTGTGGTATCATTAAAAATCAGTGAACTTGTTTGTGTTTTAGTAACTATATGAAAGGTTTCAGCAATGGCTTTAAGTTGCAAAGCGATATACGGAATAATTCCTGTAAGACAAATAATGGTTACAATAGCACCAAGAAAACGACTATTTCCATAGCGAAGAGATATAAAATCGGCTATACTGGATATTTTATTTACACGAGAAATTCGGATGATCTTTTTCAAAATCATTATCCACGCAGGTGCAATAATTACGGGTCCTAAATAAATTGGCAAATAACTCAACCCACTATTAGCCGCAACTCCAATACTTCCATAATACGTCCAGGCTGTGCAATACACCGCTAATGATAAAGTATAGATATACGGATTATTTGTCCACTTACTGTTTCCTTTTTTCTCAGCCCAATGAGCAATGAAGAAAAGTACAGCCAAATAGATGGAAAGAATCACTAAAAGTGCTATACTATTCATTGTATCGTTTTACAATTAAAAAAGAAGCCAACACCGAAAACATCCACAATGAAAAGATATAAATATAAATTACAGGAAAACCCAAAAAGTTTTGAGCTGAATCAAATAGCAAGGCTATAGGAAGATTCAATCCTATTAGCAGTATCATTGAAACGATAATAAATTTTTGTTGGTGTCGTTTTTTCATTTTTTTGCCACTAAGCCTCTAAGGCTCGAAGTTTATTTTTGCTCCAAATTACATATTTTTTATATAAATGGAATAAAATGTTAGTTATTTTATAAAAACCCAAAAGCCCTTATGTAAAATAAGAGCTTTCAAGTTAACTAAATCCAATACTTAATCTTCGTATTCATTGGTCATGGCATACCATCCAAAAATGGTTAAACCTGTTACTACTAATGGAAGTAACACAAAGAAGATAATGATTCCGAATACTAAATCATCTTGTTTTCCTGAGGTTAATTTACCTCCAAATATTCCGATGGAATAGTAAGCAACTACAGCTGCCAAAGCAATCCAAAGTATTCCTATGTATTTTTTTATTGCGTTCATCATAATTTTATGTATTAGTCGTGAAGTGTATTATTTTTTTTGTTGATGTAAATCATTCCAATTACAAAACAAATGGCTGCAATGATAATTGGATACCACAATCCTTCTAAATAAAACTCCGGATTTAATGGTGTTGGTCCTGTTCCTTTTGCTGTAGTTACCAAGTAGGTTGAAATTGCAGGTAGCAATCCACCAAAGATACCATTTCCAACGTGATAAGGTAACGACATTGAAGTATATCTAATTTTTACTGGAAACATTTCTACTAAGAAAGCTGCAATTGGTCCATAAACCATCGTTACAAACAATACTTGAATAAATATTAAGAAAATCAACGACCATCTAACATCGTTGGTAATGTTTTTTATAACTGCTACATTTGGTTTAACGCTAATTCCATTACTATGTGATTTGTCTTTAGCTTCTCCACTTATAAATTCTTTTAATGCTAATGTTTGAAGCGTATCCACTTTCATTGGTTTTTCATCTGGTTTCAAGTCATTTTTAACTTTTACAACATTGTGCACAACTACTCCAGCTTTATCTTTTGAATCAAATTTAATCCAAGTTTCATTTTTAGCAGCAGCTTTTGCATCATAAGCCAATTCTTTAGCTAAATATAATGTATCCGTTTTAGTATAATGAAATTTTGCTCCGTTAGAATACAATGAATCGGTTTTGAAATCAACAAATATTTTTGTGTTTTTTATTGTTGGATCTTTTTTGTCGGCTTCAGTTTTTACTGTTGCAACATACGAACCAATTGCTTTACAACTGTCTTTTACAATAGTAATATCTTTTTTAGCCATTTCTTTAGCATCAGTCAAATGATACATCTGACGATAAATTGGACGGTATAAGAAAATTGCCAATAACATTCCAGTCATCATGATAGTTTTTCTACCTATTTTATCACTCAACCAACCAAAGAATACGAAGAAAGGCGTTCCAAATAACAAGGCAATTCCCAATAACATATCTACTTGTGAAGAATCAATGCTTTGTACCGTTTTCATGAAACTCATGGCATAAAATTGTCCTGTGTACCAAACCACTCCTTGCCCCATTGTAGCTCCAAATAAAGCTAATAAAACAAATTTTAAGTTCAGTTTGTTACCAAAACTTTCTTTCAATGGGTTTACACTGGTTTTACCTTCGGCTTTAGCTTTTGCAAATACAGGAGATTCATCCATATTTTTACGAATCAAATACGAAACAAATACCATAATGATAGAAACCCAAAACGGAACTCTCCATCCCCAAGCATCAAATTCTTCTTTAGACAATACTCCTTTAGTGATTAAGATAACCATCAACGAAATGAATAAACCTACTGTTGCAGTGGTTTGAATCCATGATGTCCAGTAACCTCTTTGTCCTTTTGGTGCGTGTTCTGCTACATACGTTGCTGCTCCTCCATATTCGCCACCCAAAGCCAAACCTTGAAGCAAACGAAGCAATAACACTAACAATGGCGCCATAAAACCAATAGTTTCATAACTCGGAATACAACCTATCATAAATGTTGCTCCACCCATTAAAACTAAGGTTACCATGAAGGTATATTTTCTTCCAATTAAATCGCCTAATCTACCGAAGAATAAAGCTCCGAATGGACGCACAACGAAACCTGCTGCAAAGGTTGCAAGCGTAGATAAAAATGCCGCTGTTGGGTTATCTGATGGAAAAAACTTAGTAGATAATACTACTGCTAAACTTCCGAAGATGTAGAAATCATACCATTCTATCATCGTTCCTAATGAGGAAGCCGAAATAACTTTCCAAATTCCTTTTGTTGATTTATCGCTCATATTTTTATTTTTAGTTGGTTGATTATTAGAATGAATATGCGCATGAAACCATTACTCTCACATTTGAAACATTTCTTGTGTTCAAATCGGCTGTTCCATCTCCGTTAGTATTGAAATCACCCCATTTAGCAGCTGTATATTCTATTTCTGGAGTTACTCTAAATTTATTTTGTTTGAAATCTACTCTACCTGAGATTCTCATTACGTTGTCAATAACTCTAGTTCCAGAGAAACCTCTCATGTAGTATTTAACGGCATCACCAGCTGCAGCAGTTGTTCCTGTTCCAGCATTAGATGTATATCCAAAGAATAAACCTGGAGCTATTTTTTTTCCATTACTAGCTAAGTCCAACCAAAATGCGTTGGTTTTAGTAGCTTCATAATGCTCAACTTGATTCGCTGCTGTATACCCTACAAATCCACCTATCATAACTAAACTTTGTAAATTAGAACCTGATATTCCATAAGCTTTAAGTGAAAATTTATCGTTAGAATATTTAAAATATCCCATTACTGAAGTACTGTTTACTTTTTCTGAAGTCAATACTTTTGTTCCAGATGGTGCTAAAGTAAAATCAGTAAGCGGTTGCAATGATTTGTACTCTGCTCCTACACCTGCAATCCAATTTTTATTTTTGAATTGAAATTGTCCGTGAAATGTTGGTAATGAAGAATTAATTGAAGCTGAATTTTGGGTTCCTATAGTAGACGTAGTTGCGGCAAACTCTCTTTCTTTATAAGCGGTTAAAGCAAAAGATAATTCTTTAGTTAAGTTGTGTTTCAATTTTACTTGTGTTGCCCATCCAAACGGATTGAACATTATTCCTGTGTTAAAGTTAGCTACTCCAGGAAACACCTCGGGAATAAACGTTGGATACCAAGTTTGTCCCATTGTTAATTGTGTTTTAGACCAATCCATAGTAACAAAAGCATGTCTAAGACGGAATGTTCCAATTGTAGCTTCTGTATTTCCGTAGAAATCACCTTCTAAAGTTCCACTCATTTTGGCACCCCAAACGTTTGGTCCTTTAACTTTTGCTCCTAATCTTGAAACTACAGACAAAAAGTTAGAAGAACTTACTTTGTTAAAATCATCACCTGCTGCTGGAGCATCCAATGGATAAAGATTTAATTGACTTTCTCTTACTGTTGCTGATTTACGTGAATCATAAATATAATCGGTTCTAATAAAACCATACATACTTACATCCCACTCTTTTTCTGCTAGTGCTGTTGTAGCAGCTGGCGTAGTCGTTTGTGCATTTCCTATAAAAGAGAAAGCTACAAAAGATAACATAATAATTTTTTTCATAAGGTTTAAATTTTTGGTTTGATTTGTAATTTTGTTTGACCAAATTCTTAATTTTTATCAATGAAAAAAATTATGATATATATATGTGTAAAGTATATAGTTAATCTTTAAAACGTTCCCATTTTATTAACATAAACTTATCGCCTAGTTCCGTAATAATCATTCCTGCGCCTTTGAGTTGGTCTTTGTTTTTTAAAAATTCTACCAGTTCTAAGTGATTATATATCTTATAGGTAGGATGATAATCAGTATGATTGGGTTTAGTGACTTTATATTCCTTTACCCAATTGCTAACAGTAACGTGTGACACGCCTATAATGCGTTCTATTTCTCTAAAACTAAGTCCCTCAAGAAAAAGCTGTAATGCCTTAGTGACATAGTAACTATCTATCTTTTTGCCCAACTTATTGACGGTAAAATAGTAATTGCATTTTTTACATAAATACCTTTGTCTATCTTTGATAACACCGCTTTTTACAATGTTGTCACTTTGGCATTTTGGACATGCTAAAATCTCCATATATATATATTTTGCATAAATATACTAATTTAGCAATTATATAAAAACATTTTATTTATTTTTTTTAGCTTTAAATTACATAGTCCCTAATTTTAGTGAGTAATAATTGTGTAAATCGCATTTTTGGATGCTTTCAAGAGAAACACTCCTTTTTTAATCTATTGAAAGTTAAAAAACTTTCAAATTTAATTACTTACTAAAAAAGCCCTAAGCATAGACTTTATTAGTAGATTTGTTTTATTGAAGTAGTTTAAACAATTAACATCTAAAAAATTTAAACAACTACTATGTTTTACACATGAAAAGACTACTCTATTTTTTAATTACAACAATCCCTTCTTTAGCTATAGGTCAATCATTGGTTGGTTCGATAAAAGATAGTTTAACTGGCGAAAAATTGCCACTAGCAAATATAACTTTTACGATGGGTTTTAGTGGTACTAATTCTAACTTGAATGGCGACTATTTTCTTAATTTAAAAGGACATTTAAAAGATTCTATCAAGGTATCTTATATTGGTTATAAATCAAGATATTTTAAATTAAATCAATTTACAGAAAATAAAAATTATAATTTAGTCATTAATTTATCTTCTCAAGAAAATAAACTTGAAGAAGTTATAATAGCACAGCATAAAATTAATTACACCAAAAAACATGTATTATCAGAAAAAAGAGAAGGAAATATAAATTCATTTTATCTTATTGGACAAGAGATAGCTTATTTAATAAAAAACGAAAAGCAAGAGCTTGGCAGAATTAAATCTATAAAATTCTATTTTAGAAATAATACAACTGCAACTTTTATTGCAAAGTTTAGAATTAAGATCTATTCCTACAATAAAACTGAAAACAAACCCGATGAAAATCTTTTAAAGGAAGATATTATTATTAGTCCTAAAAACAAAACCTATCAGTATGTTTTGGATTTAAAAAAAATGAAAATTCCTTTTCTTGAAGACGGTGTGTGTGTTGGTATTGAATTGATTGATGAAAATAATACATCAAAAAAAGGAGATAAAATTGGACCTGGCTTAAGGCTTACCTATAATGAAGATAGCGAACAAACATGGAATAATTATAGAAATAAAGGCTGGTATATGCCTCATAATTATGACCGGACAAAAACTAAAATGGCTAATTTAATGGTTGAAATGACCGTATTAATGAAGGATTAAAAAATACATTTTGATATTCAGACTTTGCTCAATTGTTGTGTGTTGCTTTTCTTTTTTCTATAAATTCAAAAAAACCAAGTACTATAATTGCTAAAATGAAACCTTGTAAAGTTTGCATCAGAATTGCTTTCATCCAACTAGTTAACAAATCAGAACTATCATTATAAGGAGAATAATCGCTATGATAACTCGTTACAATTATTACAAAACGCTCAAAGTACCATCCAATTTTCATATTTAGTATGATGAATATTAGGTAAAATGGTTTTAGTGCTAACTTTTTGTAAAACAATGTAAACGGTACTATGGCTGCTAAAAAAAACATTAGCCAATAAGCAAACTTATATGGTCCGGTAGCGCGATTTAAAAAGGCAAACTCTTTAGGAAAAAATGCTAGTCCAATCATATAATGAACAAAGCCAATTATAAAATATGATATAATAAACCATCTAACTAAGTTTAGTACTTGCTTGGTTTTAAATCTGTTTTTAAAAAATATTTCAACAAAAATTATAAAAATCAATAATGGAATTAGACAGTAAAATATATTTACATCTATTATTTCCTTAATCGTATCATATATTTTCATTTGTGATTCTTCATTTAAAAAAACAACAACCCGATAGCGGATTTACAATCCAAGCCTGTAATCAATAATAAAACAAATCTAACAACCACATTCTCCAATAAACTTTTTTGTTTGTTGATTTCCATTTTTATCTTCAACTTTTATTGTTCCAATATTCCACCAAACTTCGTCTGCATTTTTTTTAGTTCTATCTTCTTTTACTTCGATTGTTGCTTTATATTTTTTATTCGCAAAAATTGCAGTATAATTTTCATTATCAATTGAGTTAGGTTCTATTTTCTTTTCAACAAGTTTTAGTTTAATAATTTTATTGTTTAATGATACAAACGCAATACTATCTAAATTTGTAGCTATTAAGTATTCGTTGCTATTATATTTTTTTTCTGTTTCTGAAAAAAAGCAAGAGCAACCATCAATTTCATTTGGGACTTCTTTAAAGTCTGTGATAGTTAATTTTTCTTGTACGGTTTTATTATCTTCTTTACAACTTACAAATGCTAAAAAGATAATCGTAAAAATTATTGTTTTTAATTTGTTCATTTTTGTTAATTGTTTAGTAATTAATACAAATCATTAATTTTTACATTTAGTTTTTCTTGCAAATAATTTTCTATTAATTTATCATAACAACTTAAATTTGAATTTATATAACATCCTTGATTTATATTTTTTATTTTAAAATTGTTCAAGTTTTGAGTCAGTTTATCCGAATTAAAAAGGCCTCCTGAAAAATATTTTAAATCATTATTTTTTAAATCAAGTTCAAATTTGGCTTTGATATTCTCACAGTTAATTAGCTTATAATTAATTAATATTTTATTTTCGAGTTTAATTTGATTCATTGTATTATTCAAATTTATATTTAATAAAATAATAATTAAAGCTGTAATAATTGATGAAATTTTAATTATTTTATTTTCTGATTTATATTTTTTTGAAAGAAAAAAATACATAGTTTCAAGAAATATTAGAACTAATATAATTTTGAATTCTATAAATTCGTAAATGTTAAGATCCTGAAATTTTATGTAATTTAATATTGTATAAATAAAACTTATTAAAAATAGAGTTACTATGTAATATTTATTTTTTTTATACATTTTT
>CANCFZ010000031.1 GCA_947377425.1 Flavobacteriaceae bacterium | reverse complement strand
TTTTCACCAGTTAGTTCAAATATTCTAGCCACATGCTTTGAATATTCACTTCTGATTTTTTTAGTGTTATCATCGTTTTCAAAATAATAATCACGTTGTCCAAGACCTAAACCACCTTGAGATAAAAACAACGCATTTTTAGAACTGATTTTATCATCTTGACTAACATAAAATCCAAATGCTGGCGAGGCTTGAACGGTATGTAAATGAGCAATAGTTTGAAGCAGACTTGGCAAATCATTAACTCCGTCAATTTTGGCAATTTCGCTTTTCAATGGTGCAATTCCTGCTTTATCAATTGTTATAGAATCCATTCCAGAAGCATAGAAATCACCGATTTTTTGTTTGTTACTTCCTTTATCGGCATTGGCTTCTGCCGATTTAATACAAATGGATTTAATTTGATTGTTAATAGTATCTTGAATCATACGAAAAATACCATTACTTTTTTCAGATGATGGAATTGGATGTTGTTTGAACCACCCATTATTAGCATATTGAAAAAAGTTATCCGATGGATTAATTGTGGTATCTCTGTTGGTAAGTAAAGGGTCAACAGTCGCTATTTCTTTTTTATTACAACTTATCACGCTAAGAGTAACTAGTGATAAAAGCGTAATTTTTTGAATTATTTTCATAGTTTATTGTTTTTAATCGATAATTAGTATTGAATTAATAAAAATTGTCGTCAAATCTAATGAATTTTATTTTTCTAACAGAATTTTATTTTAATCGTAATTTATTTACAATAATTTTGGCATATTCAACGTTGTATATATAGTAAATTGCACCAAAAATAAATAGTCATGGATATTATCAAAATACTTTGGGTTGACGACGAAATAGATTTGTTAAAACCACACATTATTTTTCTTGAGAAGAAGAATTATAAAGTTACCACTTGCAACAACGGTCGAGATGCTGTTGATATTTTTGCAGAAAATAATTTTGACATTGTTTTTCTTGATGAAAACATGCCCGGAATGAGTGGTCTAGAAACCCTTGCCGAAATTAAAGAAAAGAAGTCTGCAACTCCTGTAATTATGATTACCAAGAGCGAAGAAGAATATATAATGGAAGAAGCAATTGGTTCTAAAATAGCCGATTACTTGATTAAACCCGTAAATCCAAATCAGATTTTATTGAGTTTAAAAAAGAACTTAGACCATTCGAGGTTGATTTCAGAAAAAACTACATTAGACTATCAAAAAGAGTTTAGAAAAATAGCTATGGAATTGGCTATGGTAAATTCGTTTGAAGATTGGATTGAGTTATACAAAAAACTGGTTTTCTGGGAATTGCAATTAGAAAATATTGAAGACACTAATTTAATAGATATATTAGAATCTCAAAAAGTAGAAGCCAATTCACAGTTTGGTAAATTTATTGAGCGCAATTACGAAGATTGGTTTGACCCTAAAACGGATAAATCCGACAAACCCATTCAATCGCATACTTTGTTTAGAGAATTAGTAGTTCCTGAGCTGGTTAAAAAAGACAAACCAATTCTATTTGTAGTAATCGATAACTTGCGTTACGACCAATGGAAAGCAATGGAAAGCACCATTAACAATTACTACAAACTGGAAAAAGAAATTCCGTATTATGCAAGTTTGCCAACAGCAACACAATATGCTAGAAACTCCATTTTCTCAGGATTAACGCCTTTAGAAATGGAAAAACAGTTTCCACAATATTGGAAAAATGATGTGGATGAAGGTGGTAAAAATCTTTATGAAGCCGAATTTTTAACCGCACATTTAAAAAAATTGGGGTTAAACATCAAACAAGATTATTTTAAAATCACCAATTTAGCTGGAGGAAAAAAATTAGCAGAAAACTTCAAATCATTAAAAGAGAATAATTTAGTTACAGTAGTTTACAATTTTGTTGATATGCTTTCACATGCAAAAACCGAAATGGATGTGGTAAAAGAATTGGCGTCAGATGACAAAGCATACCGCTCATTAACATTGAGTTGGTTTAAAAACTCGCCGTTGTTAGACATTATTCAACAAGCTCAAAAATTAGGATTCAAACTAATAATTACAACCGATCACGGAACAATTAATGTTAAAAATCCATCTAAAGTTATTGGAGATAAAAACACCAGTTTGAATTTAAGATATAAAACGGGTCGTAGTTTGACTTATGAAAACAAAGATGTTTATGCTGTAAAAGACCCTAAAAAAATAGGTTTGCCAACTATTAATATGAGTTCTTGTTATATTTTTGCAAAGAATGATTTCTTCTTAGCTTATGTGAATAATTACAATCATTATGTGAGTTATTATAGAAATACCTACCAACATGGAGGCATTTCGTTAGAAGAAATGATTGTGCCATTTTTAGTGTTTAATCCAAGATAATAATGCAATGGAAATTATATTTTCACTTGATGAAATAGAAAATGTAGCTAAAAAAATTCTGTCAGAAAACCCTAAAAAGGTAATTCTTTTTTATGGAAATATGGGAGTTGGAAAGACTACATTAATAAAAGCATTGGCTAAAGAACTTGGCGTGAATGACGTAACTTCCAGCCCAACCTTTTCTTTAGTTAATGAATACCAAATAGATGATAATCAATACATTTATCATTTTGACGTTTATCGATTAAAGAATGAAATTGAAGCATTAGATATGGGAATAGATGAATATTTATATTCCGGAAATTGGTGCTTTATTGAATGGGCAGAAAACATTCCGAGTTTAATTCCAGACGAACATTCACTCATTAAGATAAAATTGCTTCCTGATGGAAAAAGAAATTTGAATTTAAGTTAACATGCGTAAAATTTTCAAATTGAATTTTAAAGTTGAATTTTGAAATTGATATTCTTTTTTTGTAACTTGTGCCATAATTCATTTTTGTAACTTATGTCTATTACTACACCTTTTACAAAACAGCAGCTACTTCCACAAGAAGAAAAATTAGAAATTGCTCGACATAAAAGCGAACTCTTTATTGGAATTCCAAAAGAAACAAGTTACCAAGAACGACGCATTTGTCTTACACCTGATGCAGTACATTCGTTAACAGCACATGGACATCGCATTATGATGGAATCTGGCGCTGGCGAAAGTTCAAGCTATAGTGACAAAGAATACAGTGATGCTGGTGCAGAGGTTACAAATGATACCCAAAAAGTATTATCTTGCCCAATGCTTTTAAAAGTTGAACCACCAACAATGGCGGAAATTGAGATGATGAATCAAAATGCAATAATTATTTCAGCTATTCAACTTAAAACCAGAAAAAAAGAATACTTTGAAGCACTTACAAAAAAGAAAATCACGGCTTTAGCATTTGAATATATAAAAGATGAAGATGGCTCCTATCCAGCAGTGAAATCATTGAGCGAAATTGCAGGAACAGCATCAATATTAATTGCAGCCGAATTAATGATTAACAACCAATTCGGAAAAGGATTGTTGTTTGGTAATATTACAGGCGTTCCTCCTACTGATGTTGTAATTATTGGAGCTGGAACAGTTGGAGAATTTGCAGCAAAAACAGCTGTTGGACTTGGTGCTAACGTAAAAGTTTTTGATAATTCTATAACAAAGCTACGTCGTTTACAAAACAATTTAAATCAACGTGTTTTTACTTCAACCATACAACCCAAATCATTATTGAAAGCCTTACGTCGTTGTGATGTTGCAATTGGAGCCATGCGAGGAAAAGACAGATGCCCAGTTGTTGTAACCGAAACTATGGTAGAACACATGAAAAAAGGTGCTGTTATCGTTGATGTGAGCATCGATACCGGTGGTTGCTTTGAAACTTCTGAAATCACTACACATGAAAAGCCTACTTTCATAAAAAGTAATGTAGTGCATTATTGTGTACCCAATATTCCTTCACGATATTCTAAAACGGCTTCGTTATCAATTTCTAATATTATTACGCCTTATTTATTACAAATTGCAGAAGATGGCGGAATTGAAAGTGCACTTAGATGCAACAAAGGATTGAAAAATGGCGTTTACTTATATCATGGCATCTTAACCAACAAAGCAATTGGAGATTGGTTTAACTTACCCGATAGTGATATAAATTTAATTGTTTTTTAAATCTTCTAACTTGTAAATATTACAGTCTTTAGTTTACATTTGCAAAAAAAAACACGAATGAAATTTTATCAGCGTTTTGCCTATTATTTAATTGGATTAGTTATTGGAAGTTTTTTTGTTGCTGCTGTTTTATCAGGAAAAGATACGCGTTGCAACTATTTCCCAAACGCTAGAGTTTTGAATGATTTAAGAAACAAACCTTTTAATTATAGTATTGAAGCTTCAAGAAAACTTGCTGAAGATTGGATTGATACTATCGACATCAAAAACACTTTAACTTATGGTGATGTAGATTTTGATAAAAGTAATGTTTCCTACCAAAAAGGAAAATTATACATAATTGAAGGACAAACTACCAAAAAAGATACTATTACTCTTAGAATAATTAATTATCCAAGCAAGGCTGTTTTGGAAGACATTATCCGAAAAAAATAATTACTAAAAACTCCATTGCTTATGAATGAAGTAAAAATTAGATTTATTCCTGTAGTTGGATTGATTTTTTGTTTCAACATCTTTTTTAGTTGGATGTCACATAATTTTTATCCAGATAATTCTTTTGGATATGGATTATTTGGAGCTTTGTGTACTTCTTTTTGTCTTTATTTTTCAATAAAAGGAATTCAAGATACTGAAGATTTTACTAATTCAATTCCGGAGAAACTTAAATTTGGAACTGCTCCAATATTTACTTTAGCTGTTATCACATTTATTTGTTTCATAATAATAACTACCAATCTTACTATTTTATATTCTAATATTAAAGAAAATGAGTTAAAGCAATTTGGAAAAATCACAACTGGTGAAGTAACCGAAGGATATTCATTGACAGACCGAAATAATATTGGCTCTTATAATGTGACTGTTGAATATAATTTAAATGGAGAAACCATAACGGCTTTTACCAAAGTATCACCAACTGAATTCCAGAATTGTTATGTTGGAAAAGAAGTAAATTTGATTTATTCAACCAAGAATCAAAATTTGATTGACATTATTGGTGATGATGATAAGGTTAAAACTTATATCAATATTAAAAATCGTGAAATTCTTGTAAAAGATTTAATTTCAATTATTAATTTGGATGAAAAACAGACTCTAAGTTATTTGAATTCTGTAAATTATCCCTGGAAGTATGATAGTTACAAAAAAACTTGGATTAATAGCGAAAAGAATTTACTTGTAGTAAAAAATGAAAAAAATTCCATTTCCTATTTATCAGCAACTTACAATCCAATGAATATTAATGAAGAACTGAAAGAATTAAATTTCAATAAAATAGACACACTAAATTCTAAAAAATTGAGTGCTGGTGAAAAGATTAAGCAAAGCATGTTAGTAAATGAAGGGGTTTATACGAATCAAAATTATGATGTTATTATCAAAGCTCCTTATGTAAATGGAACAATTGCTTTGGTTATAAACGTTCAAAAAAAGCAATAAAAAACTCCGAAGTGATTCGGAGTTTTTTTATATTCTTAAAGCAAATTATTACTTAATAAATTCTATTTTTTGCGCTTCTTCAGCATTAACGCTATCAAAGAAACCTTGTTCATTCATCCAATCGTCACTAAATACTTTACTCATATATCGTGAACCATGATCTGGAAAAATTATTACTACATTACTTTCGGCAGTAAATTCTCCTTCTTCGGCAAATTGTTTTACTGCTTGTAACGCTGCACCAGAAGTATATCCAACAAATAAACCTTCAGTTTTTGCAATTTCTCTTGTGGTATGAGCGCTTTCTTCGTCAGTAACTTTCATGAATTTATCAATAGATTCAAAATCAGTTGCTGTTGGTATAAGATTTTTACCTAAACCTTCAATTCTATATGGATAAATTTCGTCATTATCAAATTCTTTTGTTTCATGATATTTTTTCAAAACCGAACCAAAAGCATCAACGCCAAGAATTCTAACATTAGGTTTTTTTTCTTTAAGGAATTTAGCTATTCCTGAAATAGTACCACCAGTTCCACTACAAGCAACAAGATGTGTAATTTTGCCTGAAGTTTGTTCCCAAATTTCTGGACCAGTAGTTAAGTAATGTGCATCAATATTTAATTGATTGAAATATTGATTGATATAAACAGAACCTTTAGTTTCTTCATGTAAACGCTTTGCAACATTATAGTAAGAACGCTCATCATCTGCAGAAACGTGTGCTGGACAAACATATACTTTAGCACCAAGAGTGCGAAGCATATCAATTTTATCCTTTGAAGATTTAGAACTAACAGCTAAAATACAACTGTATCCTTTAATGATACTTACCATAGCCAAACTAAATCCTGTGTTACCAGAAGTAGTTTCAATTATAGTATCGCCAGGAGTTAAAATTCCTTTCCTTTCAGCTTCTTCAATTATGTATAAAGCAATTCTATCTTTAGAGGAGTGTCCTGGATTGAAAGCTTCAACCTTAGCATAGAAGTTGCCTTCTAAATTTTCGGTGATTCTGTTCAGTTTAATAAGAGGTGTGTTTCCTATTAATTCCAAAACATTATTGTAGGCTTTTATTTCTTCTTTCATAAATAAAAAATTAGAGTCGAGGCAAAATTTTTAAAATTAGTTTGCCACAAAACCTTGCAAATTTAATAAATTAATTTTTAATTTTTTCTAAATCTAACAAAAAACTGAATTCTTTCGCTACTTCTTTAAGTGCTTCAAATCTTCCAGACGCACCTCCATGTCCTGCTTCCATATTTGTATCAAGAAACAATTGCTTAGAATTAGTTTTTAGTACTCTTAATTTTGCTATCCATTTCGCTGGTTCCCAATACTGTACTTGAGAATCATGCAAACCTGTAGAAATATACATGTTTGGATAATCCTTTGTTTCAACATTATCATAAGGCGAATAAGACAACATATAATTGTAATATTTTTTAACATTTGGATTTCCCCATTCGTCGTATTCTCCAGTTGTTAATGGAATTGTTTCATCTAACATAGTTGTTACAACATCTACAAATGGAACTTGAGCAATAATTCCGTTATAAATTTCGGGTGCCATATTAACAATTGCTCCCATCAATAATCCACCTGCAGAACCACCTTCGGCATATAAATGTTGTGATGAAGTGTATTTTTGTTCAATTACATATTTTGAACAATCAATAAAATCGGTAAACGTATTTTTCTTTTTGAGTAATTTTCCGTCTTCATACCAATTTCTACCCAAATCTTCTCCGCCACGAATATGTGCAATTGCATAAATAAATCCTCTGTCTAACAACGACAATCGTGTTGTAGAGAAATAAGGGTCAATATTCATTCCATACGAACCATAAGCATACAATAAAAATGGATTGTTACTATTTAACTCAATTCCTTTTCGATAAACCATTGAAATTGGTACTTTAGTTCCGTCGGTTGCTGTTGCCCAAATTCTTTCTTCTGCATAATTATTTTTATCAAATGCTCCTCCAAGTACTTGTTGTTCTTTAAGAACTAACTTTTCTTTGGTTCTCATATTAAAGTCTATAAGCGAACTTGGTGTTGCCATAGATTGATAAACAAAGCGTAGAATTTCGGTGTCAAAATCAATATTAGTTGTAGTTTCTGCTGTATAAGTTTCAATTTCAAATGGCAAATAGTAAGCTTCACTCCCATTCCAAGGAATAATTTTAATTTTACTCAATCCATTAGAACGTTCAGAAACTACTAAATAGTCTTTAAAAATATCTATTCCTTCAAATAAAACATCATCACGATGCCCAATTAAATCAACCCAATTCTCTTTAGAAGTTTTATCTTCGGGAGTTTTCATCAGTTTGAAATTAATAGCATCATCTTTATTAGTAACTATATAAAAACTGTCTTCATAATGCGAAATCGAATATTCTAATTCGCGAGTACGTTTCTGAAAAACTTTAAATTTTTCATCTGGAGTTTCAGCTAAAAGAATTTGATATTCAGAAGTTAGTGTACTTTCGGAAGTTAATATCAAATATTTTTTGGATTTTGATTTGTAAATTGAAACATTAAAAGTATCATCTTTTTCAAAATAAACTACAATATCTTCAGTTGGATTTGAGCCTAATTTATGTTTAAAAATTCTATCCGGACGAAGCGTAACTTCATCTTTTCTTGAGTAAAAAACGGTCTTGTTATCACTTGCCCAAGTTGCACCACCAGTAGTATTTTCTATTTTAATTGGTAAAATTTCATTGGTTTCCAAATTCTTAATGTGAATGGTATATTGACGTCTAGAAACGGTATCAACTCCATAAGAAACCCATTTGTTATCTTCACTTACGCTAATTCCATTTAAATTAAAATAAGTAAAATCTTTCGCCATTTCGTTACAATCAAAAAGGATTTCTTCTTTGGCATCTAGCGAACCTTTTTTGCGAGAATGAATTGGATAATCTTTGCCTTTTTCAAATCTAGTTATGTAATAATAGCCATTATACAAATAAGGAACCGATTCATCATCTTCCTTAATTCTGGCTTTCATTTCATCAAATAATTCTTTTTGAAACACCTTAGTATGCTCGGTCATTTTTTGATAGAAGTCATTTTCTTTATTTAGATAATCAATCACTTCTGGATTTTCTCTTTCATTTAACCAATAATAATTGTCTACTCGAATATGACCGTGTTTTTCTAATTCATGCGGAATAATCTTTGCAATTGGCGGTTGTATTTCTTTCATTATATTTTTTTATTCAATTTTAAAACAAATGTATTGCAAAGGTTTCTTAATCAATGGTAAGTACTGATTTTGTTATTGACATTGTTATTGACATTGATTTGAATCAAGAATTTTGAATATTCATTTGATATTTTAAAATTTGAAGTTGGTATTGCCATTGAAGTTACTACTTTTGTAAAAAAAATATGGACTTAATGGCAATGATGGGCAAACTAAGAGAAACCCAACAAAAAATAGAAGCTACAAAACTAAGATTAGACACTGTCTTAATTGATGAGCAAAGCACTGATGGATTATTAAAAGTAATAGTAACTGCTAATCGAAAGATAAAATCTATTGAAATTGATGAACGTTTATTGACTGACAAAGAGCAGTTGGAAGATTATTTAATTTTAGTTTTAAATAAAGCTATCGCAAAAGCCACCAATGTAAATGAAGCCGAATTGGATGCAGTTACAAAAGTGAATATGCCTAATATTCCAGGAATGGATATGTTTAAATAATTTTGTGGAAATTTAATTATCTACATATAATTGTTTTAGCTCGATAAGTTTTTCATTAGTTAATGGCTTGCTAATATAGTCTTTAACCAAAATATTTTGTTTAGATTTTTCAATATCCGATGGATTTATTGATGAACTTAAAACATATATTTCAACTGAAAAGTTAAGTGCATAATGAATTTTTTTGAACTCCTCTAAAAATCCCCAACCATCTAATATTGGCATGTTAAGATCTAAAAACACTAAAACTAAATCTTTATTACTAAGAGAATTATTTAATGTAATAATTTTTCTAATAGCTTCTGCACCATTATATAATGGCACTAATGAAACTCCTAATTCAGATTTTAACAGCAATCTTTTATTATAAAAATTTACTGCATCATCATCGTCTACAAGCAGGATTGTATTGATTTTTTGGGGCATATCAAATAGTATTAATGAATTATATAAATTGAAAAAACTCGTTTCTTCAACTATAAATTTTATCCAAATTTAATCATTTTGATTTATAAAAAAAAATAAAATGTAGAATTTTATCTACATTAAACTAAAAAACATTTATAAACTCTGTAAACTATTGATACTTAAATAAAAAAAATATATTATTCATTTAATTTTAAAACATCTAAAAATCAGTTACTTAAAATCATAAATAAATTTCTTTTAATGATGCAACGCTATCTAACATTAATGGTTTTGAAAAATAATCGGAAACAAAACTGTTGTTTTTTGCTTTTTCAATATCATCAGGATTGATTGAGGAACTCAGTACAAAAATTTTAAATTGATAATTTAGTTCATTAGAAATATTTTTGAAACTTTCTAAAAACTCCCAGCCATCCATTACTGGCATGTTGATGTCTAGAAAAATTAACACTAAATCTTTTTCAGATAATGAATTATTTAGTTGCTTTACATCTCTTATTGCTTCAGCTCCGTTATATAATGGAACGATAGTTTCTCCAAAATCTAACTTTGTAAATAATCGTTTATGGAAAAAATTTATTGCGAGATCATCATCTACGAGCAATATTGTATTTACTTTCTTTGACATATTAAATATTTTTAGAGATTGTAAAATAAAATGTACTTCCTTTTCCTTTAATAGATTCAACCCATATTTCACCATTATGAATTTCAACTATTTTTTTGCAATGTGCTAATCCAATACCTTGACCTGCATAACTTTGTTCATTATGTAATCGTTTAAAAATCATAAAAATTTCTTCATAATCTTTTGCTTCTAATCCAATTCCGTTATCTGTAACTTTAAATAACCAATCTTCTTTTCTTTGTTTAAATGAAATATTAATTTGAGGCATTACATTATTGGATGTGAATTTTATAGAATTACTTATCAAATTTTGGAAAACAATTCTAATAAATGTTGGGTAACATCGTAATGTTGGTAATTCATCAAACGTTATAATTGCATTGTGTTTATTGATTTTATTACTTAAGTCATCTTGAACTTCGTTTATTAATATATTCAAATCAAAAACTGACAAAATCTCTTTTTTGTTGATTCTATTATATTCCATTAATCCGGTAATTAGCGATTTCATTCTTATTGCAGATTTATTAATAAACTGCACGAATAATTTTCCTTCGTCATCAAGTTTTTCAGAACATTCTTCTTCTAATAACTTAGAGAAACTAATTAAAGATAATAATGGTTCTTGTAAATCATGAGAAGCAACATAAGTAAACCGCTCTAATTCTTGATTTTTATTTATTAATATTCTGTTTTGAAGTTCCATTTGAAATTGAGCTT
Organism: Flavobacteriaceae bacterium; assembly: GCA_947377425.1. GTDB lineage: Bacteria > Bacteroidota > Bacteroidia > Flavobacteriales > Flavobacteriaceae > Flavobacterium. Next base: position 4,075 of record CANCFZ010000031.1, on the reverse strand, counting down.
CTTTTAATTCAGTTACATCAATTCCATAACCAATCATATAAACAAATTCATTTTCAATATAATATGGATAAAATCTTCTAAATATATATACTTTTTTATCTCCTCTTATTATTTCATCAATCCAATCTACGCTTTGTTTTGTTTCTTTAGCTTTAACAAAATAAGCATGTCTTTCTTCTGCCATTTTAGTATCTAGACCTTTAAAATGACAATAATCAAAATCATTTTTTCCAATCATCCAATTTCTTACATCTTGATTTACAATTCCATTAGAATTGATAAATTGATAATTATGATCTTTATCAAATACAGCAATATCTGCAGGAATATTAAACAACACCGAATCATTTAATTTTCTTTTACTTAAAATTTCTTCTTCATTTTTTTTTCGCTCGGTTATATTTAAGATTATACCATTAAATATAATTAAATCATCTTTATAAGTAACTGATGCATTAGTTTCAAACCAAATTACTTTGTATCCAAATAAAAATCTTCCTATAAATTTGAATTCTGAAACATTTTCTTTAATTTTTTGAATTGTATCAATAAAATTATGAAAATCATCCTGATGTAATTTTATTCCAGAGTTCCAATTTTTATCATTTATAGCTATTTCAAAACCAAATATTTTTTGAAATGCATTACTGATATAATTAAAACAACTTTCATTATCTGCTATAACAAATTCATATATAGCGGCAGGAATATTTTTATGAAATAAATTCAAATGATTCTCTTTTTCGCTAATTAAAAACTTATCCTTTTCTATTTCTGTTATATCAGTATATGTTACTACATAATAATTTTTAGACTCAATTAATCTATGATTTACAACAACCGATAAGGTCGATGTAGTATGCAAAACTAAATCTGATTTATATAACGTAAATACGATTTCATTTTGTAATTCAATCTCTTTCTTTTTAAATCCCCAGTGCGATTTAGAACCAAAATAATCAAATAATTGCCATGAGTAAAACTTGTTTATTTTTTTATTCTTTAATTCAAATGTTTTAGAGGCATTCGCATTTACATATATTAACTGCCCCGATTCGTTAAATATCAATATTCCTTGATTAATTTGATTCAAAAAAGATTCAAAAATGTGTAGTTTTTGAATCAATAAATTTGTTTTTTTTGATGAATAAACTGAATTGGCGTTAGAAATAGATAATTGTTTAACATAAAACAATCCATAAACATCATTTTTCAAATAACTATTAAACTGAATAGTTAAATTGTATTTAATGCCAAGAGAATTTATATATAAAGCCTCCAAATCTTTATTAAAAACTAAACTTTCAACATCCAAAAGAGGGAAAATTGTAGTGATTTTTTTAGAACAAACAACATGTAATTGGGTGTCAAAAAAATTCAATCCAGACTCATTAATACTGAGAATCACAAAATTTTTATCAACAACAATTGTAGGTAAAGGGAATGTATCTAAAAGATCACTCATAATTCAATTTGGTTATCTTTGGGGATAAGTACATAAAATTAGCAAAATAGTATCTACCAAACTAAATAAATCGTTGAGTGGTACATATTTTATGTTTGAACTACAATACCTTTCGACAAACAGATATTATTACTCGTTAAACGGAGACGTAATGTTTTAAAAAAAGGCTAAAACTGCATTTTTTCTAAAGCCTCAATAACATAATTGTGCATTACTTGTTTGTAATCTAAATGGGTGACAATTCGAAGTTTGCCATGTCCCATTGAACTTATGTATATGCTTTTTTGTTTTAATTTTTCAATAACCCATTTATCTTCTAGAGATGGTCTTACAGAAAATATTAAGATATTAGTTTCAACAGGCTCTACTTTTTCTACCCAAGACAAGCTGCTCAATAATTCTCCTAATTCTTTAGCTCTTCGGTGATCATCGTCTAATCTTAGCATATTGTGTTGCAAAGCATACATTCCGGCAGCAGCCAAATATCCAGCTTGACGCATTCCGCCACCGAATATTTTTCTAATTCGCATGGCACGTTTTATATCGGCTTTGCTACCTAATAATAATGACCCAATTGGTGCGCCAAGTCCTTTGGACAAACAAACAGAAATGGTATCAAATAATTCACCAAATTGTTTTGGATGTTGCTTTTTAGCTACCATTGCATTCCATAATCGCGCTCCGTCCAAATGATATTTCAGATTATTATCAATACAAACTTGCTTAATTTTTTTTAATTCAGAAATTTCATAGCATGCTCCTCCTCCTTTATTGGTTGTATTTTCGATACTTACCAAAGATGTTAATGGTGCATGATAAAATTCGGGGTCATTGATTGCGTTTTTAACCAAATCTGCAGTAATCATTCCTCGTTTGCCATCAACTAAACAACAAGAAACACCACTATTAAATGATGCTCCACCACCTTCATAATGATAAATATGAGAATATTTATCGCAAATAACTTGTTCCCCAGGATTGGTATGTAACTTAATAGCAGTTTGATTTGCCATTGTTCCGGATGGAAAAAACAGCGCAGCTTCCATTCCAAACAATTGTGCTACAGCATGTTCAAGTTCATTAACCGTTGGATCTTGTTTATATACATCATCACCAACTTTAGCATTAAACATAAATTGCAACATTTCGTTGCTTGGTTTGGTTACGGTATCACTTATTAGATTTATTTCCATATAAAAATTGGATGCGTTATATTTGCGTTCACAAAATTACATAATTTATGACAAATACCGAACAAATTAAAGGTATTGTAGAGCGTCTTGGTGCGTTGAGGAGGTATCTTTGACATTGATGCCAAGCTTATCGAAATAACCAATGAAGAAGAAAAGACATTTGCTCCAAATTTTTGGAACAATGCAAAAGAAGCCGAAATACTTATAAAAAACTTACGCCAAAAGAAAAAATGGGTAGAGGATTTTGAAAAAGGAAATGATATGGCAGAAGAACTTCAAATTACTTATGATTTTTTTAAAGAAGGAGACATTTCTGAAGAAGAACTAGATGCGCAATATGAATTGACAAATTCACATATTGAGGATTTAGAATTTAGAAACATGCTTTCTGAAGAAGGTGATAATATGAGTGCCGTATTGCAAATTACGGCTGGTGCTGGCGGAACTGAAAGTTGCGATTGGGCATCAATGCTAATGCGAATGTACATGATGTGGGCAGAAAAGCAGAAGTATAAAATAAAAGAATTAAACTTTCAAGAAGGTGAAGTTGCTGGAATAAAAACGGTTACTTTAGAAATTGAAGGCGATTTTGCTTTTGGATATCTTAAAGGTGAAAACGGTGTACATCGATTGGTGCGAATTTCACCATTTGATAGTAATGCCAAACGACATACTTCTTTTGCATCGGTTTATGTTTATCCTTTGGTTGATGATACAATTGAAATTGACATTAATCCTGCTGATATTGAAATAATAACTTCAAGATCAAGTGGTGCTGGTGGACAAAATGTAAATAAGGTTGAAACCAAAGTACAATTGTTTCACAAACCTACAGGAATTCAAATTCAATGTTCAGAAACGCGTTCGCAACAAGATAACAGACAGCGTGCTATGCAAATGTTGAAATCGCAATTATTTGAGATTGAACTTAAAAAACAACAAGCGCAACGAGCTGATATTGAAGCCGGAAAAATGAAAATTGAATGGGGTTCACAAATTAGAAATTACGTTATGCAACCTTATAAATTGGTTAAAGACGTTCGTTCAGGCTATGAAACCAGTGATGTTGATGGAGTAATGAACGGAAATATTGACGAATTTCTTAAAGCTTATTTGATGATGATGGGACAGAGAGAAGAATAGTGTTCAGTGTTCAGTGTTCAGTGTTCAGTGTTCAGTGTTCAGTGTTCAAAATTAATGATTTATATACTTAACAATAGTAATTTAAAAATAATTTGAAATTAGTAATTCATAATTCATAATTTCAACCTATATTTGCATCGAGGATTCCGAAAGGAAGTTACACCTCACCTCAATAGCCGTCCGCTCCAGGATGGCTTTTGTATTTTATAGCGTTTTTTAATAGTATTTTTTTTATATATTTGAATTTCAAAACCATAAAAAAATTACCATGAAA
>CANCFZ010000030.1 GCA_947377425.1 Flavobacteriaceae bacterium | reverse complement strand
TAGTTATAAGTCCTGCAATTTTTTCTATATCAAGATTCAATCCTAAGTAAATAGAATTTAATGGGACTTGATTTATTATACCTCTAAAGTCAACTCCAACAATTAGCTGTGTATTATTACTACTGGAAGTACTGTATTGAAAATAACTTCTAACAAGGTAAAACCAGTTTTTATGATAACCATCATATCCTAAATCATTGGCTGGAGAGTTTCTAGAAGGATGTTCTAGCGACCAACCCAAAGTGCCCTGTGTGAAAAGAGAAAATTTATTGTCAAAATGATAATCTAAAGTTAGTCCAGCTCCAAAATATCCAGCAGCAGATGTGTAGTTTCTGTCTATTTTTGGTTGAATAAAAGGTATTGTTTCTTGGTTAGAAGGGATGTCAGATTGATTTGCAATTGTAACTTGTTTTGTTGCAACGGTATCTATACTTGTTGTTGTTCTAATTTTTGAAATTAATAATTCAGTAGGAAAATGATAACTCAGTGCTAAACTAGTTGCTGTTGATCCAGATGGATTTTCATTAACTAATATCTTTTTTAATACTTGAAAGTAGGCGCTATAAGTTGATAGACTGGTTCTAGTTGTATATTTATTATACTGTTTACTATAATTAGAACCTACTGCTAGATTATCAAGCGGATTATTTAATACCTTATCAGTATTATATCTAACAATTGTATCATTATTTAAATTGTTTAATTTTAAAAGACCAGTGTTGATACCCCATTTTTTGGTTGGAGAAACAGGAATATAAATATTAAAATGTCCAACATATTTTAATTTGTCAATGTTTTCTAATCCAAAGTCAAAACCATTCATAAACATATACCTAGGATCATAAGTTATTTTGGAAGTAGTTGGAGCCGCACTAGAAGCCGCAGCAGGAACTTGAGCAGATTGTGTGCTTTGAGCAAAGATTGGCGCACTAAATAATAGTGCAAAACAAATGGTAAAGATTGTTTTCATAATTATAAGGGTTTATTGGTTACTCGTTTAATTAAAGGATTCTTTTACAAGATTTCGGCAACTCCTTTTATATAAACCTCAATTCAACAGCGAGAGGTTTAGTAAAAACAGTAGTAATAGTAGGAGTAGTTTTAGCATGATATAGGGCTTTTGGTTGGTGTACATTGTTGTAACTTAACTATCTCAAAATTAGAACATGTGAAAAGTTCTCACAATAGGAAAAAGCCTAATTCGTAATAGGAGTTTTCACCAACTCAATTATACTTTTTCACCAACCCAATTATACTTTTTCACCTTAAAAAAAATTGGTTGCCTTTTTTTTTTTGTTAACCTTTGCTTAAACATTTAAAAACCTTACTAAATTATGAGTGCTACAATTGAAATTAAAGACGACCTTTTTTGCGAAATGATTTTTTCTTTACTAGATCAAGTTGATACGAATCAACAGGTTGATTGGTTAAAAAAATATGGAGCTAATTTTATTGATTTAAAACTGTTTAAGTTTGTTGAAGAAAGACATGCAATTTCTCAAACTGAATTTGACCAAATGACCTCAAATTTTTGGGACGATGAAGTAATGTACAAAGATGTTGCTTGGATTGATTTGCAGGGAATTATTGGTACTAATTTGTATCAAAATTATTTAGGTTTCGGTTTTGATGATAAACAAACTGTTACCGATATAAATTATGAAATGGAAGGATTTGGTCTAGACAAAGCTAAAAGCTATTATTCGCCAGTGCTTTTAAAATCTATTGTTGCCAATCACAATTTGGGCGACACCGATACGTTTTCATTCACTAAAGCCATTACGACTAGTAATGCTATTTGTATTGTTTTTAAAATTAAAAGTGGTTCACAAGACTATTTTTATAATATTACAACTGATCCAAACTAATTAATAATTACCTTATTCTAATTTATAAAATATACTAAAAAAATAAGAAGCTCTTTTTAGCCAATTAATGGATTTTAAACTATTTTTGATACCATTACATTTTAATAAATAATGCTGCCATGTATAGTTTTTTATCAGACCCATCTATTTATATTAGAATATATATAGTATTCAGTTTAATCTGGTGTACTGTGTTTTATGTAAAAAAAAGAGAAAATCAATACTTAGTTAGTATTCTTTTATTGGGTATTGTTTGTGAAATTATCACTTTAATGTTTAAAAACCAGTCTCATATTAATCATGGAAATGTCAATATTTATTTTATATTTCTTAATGTATTCTGGTTTTTAATATTCTATGAGTTGAGCTATAATAAGCAACGAGTTTTATGGACACTCGTTGCTTATTTAATATTTTGTATTGTAAATTTAGAATTTCTAGAAATAGGATTAAATTATAATTTATTGATTGTTGGAGCCCTACTTTATTTGGTTTTGTTTGTTGTAGAAAGCTTTGTTCAGTTAAATAATGAAAATTTATCGTTCTTTCAATCCAATAAATACCTATTGCTGTTTTGTCCGGTAATGTTTTTTCTTGGCTTGAATTTTATTTTAGCGTTTAAAAGTTCTTCCATTTCAACAACCAAAATATTTTGGAATGTAACTTTATACCAATTAATTAATTATCCAGTAAATATCATTTATTATACACTAATGAATGCTTATATGTTTACAGAAAAAAGAAATAAAAATGTCTAATATCACCTTCGGAATTGTTACAATTCTCCTTTTCGTTAGTTTAATACTATTGTTTTGTGCCATACTAATCAAGCTCTATGTTCAAAAGATAAAAAACTATACCAAAGTTATTTATCAAAAAGATATTGATTTTCAAAAATCATTAAACGCTACAATTATTGAAACCCAAGAACATGTCTTGACTAACATTTCGCAAGATTTGCACGATGATGCTGGGCAACAACTTACGTATATTAATTTTCAACTTGAAAATCTAAAACTAGAATCGCCCGAGTTGGAGGCTACATTGCAACCTATTTCACAGTCGGTGGTTAATTTGATGCATACCGTTAGATCAATTAGCCATTCGCTAAACAATCAGCTGTTGATGCAACAAGACCTTTATAAAGCAATAGCCAACGAGGTACAGCGATTAAATAAAAACAAAAAAGTAAGATTGCATTTAAGTATTGACAAGTCTAATAATAAAATATTCAATAATGAAGAGAAAATAGTAATCTATAGAATTTTTCAAGAGATAATAAACAATATCTTTAAGCACGCAAAAGCCAAAGAAATAACAATTCAACTTGTAAGTGTTCCGTTTTTTGAAATGACAATATCCGATAACGGAAAAGGATTTGATGTTGAAGCAGCATTAGAAAAAGAATCGTTGGGCTTGAAAAATATTATTAATAGAGCAGGCATTATAGAGTATGGAGTTAAAATAGACTCTGAGTTAAACGAAGGAACTTCTATACTTTTGTATGAAACTAAATAAAAGAGATAGTTATGAGTGTGATAAAAATATGTATTATTGACGACCATCAAATTGTTCGCCAAGGACTAAAAGAGTTATTGCATAAAATGGATAATTTTAAAGTAATTGAAGAGTTTGATAACGGCGAAGATTTTCTAGGGGCTTTACCTTTAAAAACTAATCCTGATGTATATATCTTAGATTATTCAATGCCCAACCTAAATGGGTTAGATGTGTTGTTGGAGTTAAGAAAGAAAAATGAAGAATACAGAGTTTTGATGTTAACACAACATTTTGACGAATACATTATAGACTCTGCTTATGAATATGGTGCACGTGGATTTTTAAATAAAAACTGCACTGCAAAAGATTTAAAGTTTGCTATTGAAAATATTGCGACTATTGGATATACCAACATATCTGAAATACTAAAAAGACTAAAATCATCAGAAAGTGTATCGGGACAAAAGAGAGAAGATAACATTGTTTTATCATCACGCGAATTGGATTTTCTAAAATTAGTCTGTGATGAGCGCGAGTTAACCTATGAACAAATGGCAGAGATATTAGGCGTTACAAAAAAAGCAATTGATTCCTATAGAATTACAATTTTTGACCGATATGACATTAAATCTAAAATAGGATTGGTGTTGTTTTCTTTTAAATATAGACTTACGGAGCCGTTTATGTAAAATGTAATTATTCAATTTAAAACAAAAGTCGGATTCATTCCGACTTTTTTTATTAATAGCTCTGTGAAAAATCTCTATTTCTTCTCTGTTTCTTGCTCCACAATATCACTCAAATGCATTCGCAAAGCAGTAACCGAAATACTTATTTCCCAAAAGGAAATGCCTAGCGAAATCAATAAACACAACAAGCTTGAACCAAATAGATAGATGCCCAACATTTGTTGTTCTAAAAATAATAGGAGCATAGCAAAGACAGATAAAAACAGACATAACACACCAAATAACTGCATGTATCTTATAAGTGATAACCTTAAGTTTAGGTTTTGAATTTGCATTAAAATACTTTTAGAGTGCACCTCGTCATAATGTTTTTTCAAACTTCTTATGATTTGTGCAATAGTTAAAAACCGATTAGTATAAGCTAATAATATCAAAGATGTTGCAGAAAATAATAGGGCAGGAGTTTCTATGTGTAAAGTCATGATAAGTACGAAGTTTGAATTACAAAGTGCGAAGTTCGTTAAAATTAATGTATTAAAAAAACCTGCAAATTCTCACTCACAGGTTCAATCTATATTCTCTTTTCTATATTCTCTTTTCTTTTACACTTTCAACTTCATCCACAAATACGAATAATACAACGCATAAAATTTAGCTCTTTGTTCATTTGTTGAAGAACCACCATGACCACCTTCGGTATTTTCATAATAGTATACTTTGTGTCCCATGTCAATCATTTTGGCAGCCATTTTTCTTGCATGACCAGGATGAACTCTATCGTCTCTAGTAGAAGTCATAAAAAATACTTCAGGATATTTAGTGTCTTTAGTTACATTTTGATAGGGAGAATATTTTTTAATGAATTCCCAATCACTGGTGTCTGGGTCGCCATATTCACCCATCCAACTCGCACCAGCTAATAGTTTATTGTAACGTTGCATGTCCAACAACGGCACTTGACAAACCACAGCATTATACAAATCGGGTCTTTGCGTAAAGGCAACTCCCATTAACAATCCACCATTGCTACCACCCATAATTCCTAGATGTTGGCTCGATGTAATTTTTCGTGCAATCAAATCTTCGGCAACACCATGAAAATCATTGTAGATATTTTGACGTTTTTCTTTCAATCCAGCTTGGTGCCATTTTGGTCCAAATTCACCACCACCACGAATGTTCGCCAATACAAAAATACCGCCTTTTTCTAACCAAGCTTGACCAATTACACCAGAATAAAAAGGAACTTCTGAAATTTCAAAGCCACCATAAGCATTTAATAACGTAGGATTGTTGCCATTCAAAACGGTAGTTTTAGCAGAAATTACAAAATACGGAATCATTTCGCCATCTTTCGATTTCATTTTAAACTGTTCTACTTTGTATTTATTTGCATCAAAATAAGAAGAAAGCGATTTTACTTTTTTAGAACTATTACTTTTAGCATTAGCTAAATATAATGAAGTAGGCGTCAGAAAGTTTTGGAATGTATAATAGTAATCATCGCTAAACTCATCTGTAGAACCTAAACCAATAGTGCCAAAATCAGGCGCATTAACTTTAGATTTCATCCATTTTCCATTGCTTAAAGAATAGACATAAAGTTCGTTTTTAACATTGTTAAGAATGTCAAAAAGCAAATAGTTTTTAGTGCTACTTATTTCATTAATACTGCTAAATGCATCGGGTTCATATATTAATTGAAGCTCGGTTTTACCATTAATTAATGAAGTAAAATTAGCAGCTACAACAGCACCTTGCTTATAAGTACTGCCATTAATACTCCAATCCGATTTTAAGCTAATGATTAATTGATTGTTCAATAAAGCACTTATAGTAGCATCATCAGGAATAGCCAAAGAAATTAATTTGTTGTTTTGATAAATGAAGGTTTTAGAAGAATAAAAGGTTTCGCCTTTGCCAACCATAAGATAGTTTTTCAACCCATCTCTTAAAACATATCCCGAATCGGAAACATCGGTAGCATCGCCTTCATAAATTGTTTTAGCATCGCTTAATGGTGTGCCTCTTTTCCAAAGTTTCACTATCTTTGGATAGCCCGATGTAGTCATGCTTCCATCACCAAAATCGGTTCCAACAATTAAATTATTGGCATCTAAATAACTGATGCTGCATTTAGATTCGGGCATATTAAATCCATCTTTAATGAAGGTTTTGGTAGTTGCGTCAAATTCTTTAACCACTACTGCATCGCCACCACCTTTAGAAAGACTAACTAAAAAACGGTCGTATTTTGGATACAATCCTTGTGCGGCTTTATAAACCCATTTCACATTGTCTTGTTTGCTCAAAGCATCAATATCCAACAAGGTTTCCCAAACAGGATTCGGACTATTATAACTTGTTTTAGTAGTGCGACGCCAAATTCCTCTAACGTGTTCTTTGTCTTGCCAAAAATTGTAAATATAATTCCCATAAATTGCCGGAAAAGCAATTCTGTCCGTTGCATTAATGATTGCCAAACTTTTAGAATAAATGTCTTGATAGTCCTTTTGTTGCATCAATACATCTATGGTAGCTTTGTTTTGTGTATCTACAAATTCGAGTGCTTTTTTGCCATCAACTTCTTCAAGCCATAAATAAGGATCTTCTTGTGCCATCATAGTATATAAATTGGAAACCAGAATAATAATTAAAAGGAATGTTTTTTTCATAAAATTAGATTTGATATATTTCTCAAATATAAGAAAAGGATTTAAAACAAAAAAACCTGCAAGTTTGCACTCACAGGTTATAAAAATCTATTTTTTGTCATCCTGAGCTTGTCGAAGGACTTTATTCTATTTTCTTACTTAATCAACTCAAAACTTCTCTTAACAAAAGCAGTAAGTTCTTCACCTTTCAATAATCCTTGTGATATTTTAGCCAAGTCTAGCGCTTGTTTAACCAAACCTTCTTGTGCCGATTTATCTTCGGTATTTAAAATGGTAGTTGCTAATTTAGAGTTTGAATTCACTACCAAATTATACATATCTGGCAAATTACCCATACCGAACATTCCACCACCACCAGACTGACTCATTTCTTTCATTCTACGCATGAACTCAGGTTGCGTAATCATAAACGGAGCGGCATTGCTGTCCATTGGTTCTAACTGTACCGAATAGTTTGCTTTTGGAACAATTTCTTCTACAACCGTTTTCAATTTTGTAGCATCATCTTCCGATAATTTTGAGATTTGAGTTTCCTCTTTTTGAATCAATTTATCAATATGATCAGAGTCAACACGAACAAAAGTCATATTTTCATTATCGCCTTCCAATTTTTGAATCAAATGCGAAACAATTGGAGAATCTAAGAATACAACTTCGTATCCTTTTTCTTTTGCAATTTCAACATAACCGTGTTGGGTATCTTTGTTAGAAGTATAAAGCACTACTAATTTTCCGTTTTTATCGGTTTGATTAGTCGTTAACGCTTCTTTCAATTCTGCTAAAGTATAGTATTTATCATCTACTGTTGGATACAAAACAAAGTCACCCGATTTTTCATAAAATTTAGGTTCTGATAACATTCCGTATTCCAATACGATTTTAATATCGTTCCATTTTTTCTCGAAATCTTCACGATTTTCATTGAATAAAGCTTTCAATTTATCAGCTACTTTACGAGTAATGTAATTGGAGATTTTCTTCACATTACTATCCGCTTGCAATCCCGAACGTGACACATTTAATGGAATATCTGGCGAATCAATTACCCCTTTCAACATTCCTAAAAATTCTGGTACAATTCCTTCCACATTATCCGTTACAAAAACTTGATTCTGATACATTTGAATCTTATCTTTTTGCATTTGCATGTCGTTTGACATTTTAGGAAAATACAAAATCCCAGTCAAATTGAACGGATAATCTACATTCAAATGAATATTGAATAACGGCTCTTCAAATTGCATTGGATACAATTCGTGGTAGAATTTTTTATAATCTTCATCAGTCAAATCAACTGGAAGTTTTGTCCAAGCTGGATTTGGATTATTGATGATGTTGTCTACTTCAATAGTTTCAGCTACATAATCTTCTGGAGCATCTTCTGGTTTTGGTAACGTTTCTGTTTTAGTTCCAAATTTAATAGCAATCGGCATGAATTTATTGTACTTCGTCAACAATTCACGGATTTTATATTCTTCCAAAAACTCTAATGAATCTTCAGCTATATGAAGGATGATTTCACTTCCACGTGTTGTTTTATCAGAAGATTCTAATGTAAACTCTGGGCTTCCATCACAAGTCCAATGTGCTGCTGGTTCTTCTTTATATGATTTAGTTATAATTTCTACTTTTTCGGCAACCATAAAAGCAGAATAGAATCCTAAACCAAAGTGACCAATAATTCCTGAATCTTTGGCAGAATCTTTATATTTTTCAAGAAATTCCTCAGCTCCAGAGAACGCTACTTGGTTGATGTATTTTTCAACTTCGTCTGCTGTCATACCTAAACCTTGATCAATGATGTGAAGTTTTTTGCCTTCTTTGTCAATTTTAACCTCAATAATTGGATTACCATATTCTACTTTGGCTTCACCAATACTCGTTAAATGTTTTAATTTTAAAGTTGCATCTGTTGCATTTGAAACCAATTCACGAAGAAAAATCTCGTGGTCATTATAAAGAAATTTCTTGATTAATGGGAAAATGTTTTCTACTGAAACATTAATTTTTCCTGTTGACATATTTTGAACTTTTAAGTTAAACAATTTGTGATTTCCTTATTTCAAATTCAATACCAAAGCGATAAATATGACAAATTGACGTAGAAATAGTTTTACAAATAAATTTTATGTAACTTGATGGGATTAAAAGATAGACAGTATCTTTGCATTTTATAAATTTAAAAAGTAGAACAATGAAAAAAAGCATAATTTTATTATTGCTAGCGATTAGTTTTGTTGGATGTAAACCCAAACAAACAGTTACTAATACTAAACTAGATCATAAATCGGAAGTTGCTATTAAAGGCGATTGGACTATAGTTTCTGTAACTTATCCTGGTTCCGATTATATTAAAATGACTTCTTTTGAAATTGCCGACTCTAAATGTTTTGTGGGTAGCACTTGGAAGTTTATTTCTAATAATAACAAAGGTGATATGGCATTAACAAGTGCAAAGTGTACTGCTTTTTCATCACCAATTACTTGGTACATCAATAAAGACGGAAATTTTGTTATGAAAATTACTAATGGTACAAAATCTAAAACAGTTCTTGATGGATACATTTTGACTGTTGCCAATCAAACAGAAAGTTCGTTTCAATTAATTGATAAAACTAATGTTGGTGGTCAAATGGTTGATGTAGTATATCAGTTTAACAAAAATTAAAAATACAAATAATATGAAAAAGATAACCATTTATTTATTGATAAGTGTTTTAAGTTTGGGGTCAGTAGTAACAAGTTGTAATGCGGCTAAAAATACTAATAAAACTCAACGTGGTGCAGCAATTGGTGTAGTAGCAGGAAGTTTATTGGGCGCTGTTTTAGGAAACAATCTTGGAAATGGCGGAAACGCTGCTTTAGGTGCTGTTCTTGGTGGTGTAATTGGTGGTGCGGCAGGAGGAATGATTGGTCACAAAATGGACAAACAAGCTAGAGAAATTCAAACGGCTTTGCCTGGAGCAACTGTAGAGCGCGTAGGAGAGGGAATCAAATTGACATTGGGTGAAAATTCGGTGCGTTTTGATACTAACAAATCTACTTTAACAACTACTGCAAAAGCTAATTTAGACAGATTAGTTCCTGTTTTTAAAAGTTATGCTGATACTGATATTGTAATTTATGGTTATACTGATAACACAGGAACTGTGGAACATAATCAAACCTTATCTGAGCAAAGATCGGCTTCTGTTAAAACCTATTTAGCATCTAAAGGTTTGAATACAGGTCGTTTCACAACAACTGGAATGGGAATTGCTGATCCGGTGGCAATTAATGATACTCCAGAAGGTAGAACTCAAAACCGTAGAGTTGAATTTGCCATTGTTGCAAATGATAAAATGAAACAAGAAGCTCAAAAAGAAGCGGGAAATTAAAAAGAATACGATAAAATAATTAAAAGCGTTCATCAAAAGTGAGCGCTTTTTTTATTTCTTTTCTAGTATTTCCAACCTTTTCAATATCGCTTCATTTGATTTCATTAGCAATTCATTTGCTTTTTCAAGTTTTTCAATAAGTTGTTGTTGTTCTTGAATTGCCTTAATAATAAATGGTGAAAATTTGGAGTAATCAATTGATTTGTAGCCTTCATTGTCGGTATGAACGACTTCTGGAAGAAGCTTTTCAACTTCTTGTGCGATAAAACCAATTTGTTTTTCATGGGTTGTATCACCACCAAAAGCAACAGATTTTATTTTGTTTTCTTTTAATTCTTCTTCGGATTTAAAATAATAATTTACAGGTTCTAATTTATTTAAAATAGATAAGCTTGATGCAATTGGTTTGATTTCTTTTTTGAATCTAATATCAGATGATGCTGTAAATGTAACCGCATTAACCGTATTACTAAAATAATTATTGGTGATTGAAGAGTTGCCAAATTTCATGGTGTTGCTTACTGTACAGATTGCTCCGTTTCCTATTGCTGTAGCATTTGTTAATGTTGATGAAACATCAGACGAAACACCCAGACAAGTGTTATTGGTTCCTGTTCCAATACTTGTTCCAGCATTGTATCCTACACCTGTATTTCCATTTCCAAGTGCGTTAAATAAAGCTTGACTTCCAAGAGCTGTGCTTTGATTTACTGATGAGGCATTATTTAAGGCTTTGCAACCTACTGCTGTATTTTCTGTTCCAGTACCTTTTCCTTGTAACGCTTGAAAACCAATTGCAGTATTATTATCAGCTGAATTTGATAAAAGAGCTTTTGAACCAACCGATGTACATTGGTTTATTGTTCCCGTACCAACACTCATCGCATTAAAACCAATGGCTGTATTATTTTGAGCGGCATTACTATTTATTCCTTGTAGAGCATTTGTACCAATAGCGGTATTCCACTGTGCTGTGCTTGCGCAATTTAATAAGGCATTTTGTCCTACTGCAACATTATCATTGCCGGTACTGACTTTTAAAGCATTATTGCCTATTGCGGTACTATTTGTTGCTACTCCAGATTGAAGTGCACTTACGCCTAATGCTGTACTAGTAGCTCCAATTTTGCCAGCTGCAATATTACCTCTTCTAAACGCCACATCAACGGCATCGGTAGTTCCAATAAAATTTGTTGTTCCAGACAAACCAGAATTTCCAATTGTATTCCAGCTTGTTGCTACTGTTGTCATAAGTTGAACCCATTTTGTTCCGTCCCAATAAAAAAATCCAGCTGGACTTAAACTTGTGCCAGTATTATAAACCAACTCTGAAATAATAGGTGATGTTAATGGTGATGCGCTATTTAAAGCCGTCAAAGTAACTCTCGGAATTATCAATCCATCCGTTGTTGAAGTTATATCTAATGCGCCATCTGGAACAACAGTACCAATTCCAACTTGGGCTTTCATTTGAAACGATAGCATCATTGTCATAAAAAGAACTGTTGTAAATATATTTTTTCTCATATTTATTTTTATAATTCGTGTTTTATAAAGATAATTTAGAAAGTTATAGTTGATGAAAATGTGAGATATAAAATAACCATACAATTTTTTTAAAATTAATTTTAAATTAGATACTCAGCTTTTCCTGAAATAGTATATAGACTTTAGGAAAACACGAATATTTATTTTTTAGATTATCTATTTTGTTGAGTTAATGTTAAGTTTTTTATAGAAAAATCGATTTAGTTTTGATGTGTTATTTTTGAATTTCGTTCTGTTTTTAGTAGGATAATATTGATTTCATTTTTTTTGAACAACATTTAACATTTTTTTTGTTTAAATAATTTCTTCAATCATTAAACAATAAGTAAATTTACAATCAAATTTATTTCAAATGGAAACAACAAAGAAAACTACTAGTAAAAAGAAAGCTATTGACGATAATGCAATCATTTCTAAATACATGGATTATGTTCTTGATAAAAATGAAGAACCTAAGAATGTATTTTCGTTTTGTAAGGAACACAAAATTGACGAAACAGAGTTTTATACTTTTTTTGGTTCAATCGATGCCTTAAAACAAGAAATTTGGGTTAAGTTTTTTGAAAATGCTTTAGTAACAATAGAAAGTGAAGAAGCTTTTGAAGGTTATTCCGATAAAAATAAATTACTAACATTGTATTTTACATTATTTGAAATACTGACTTTAAACAGAAGTTATGTTTTGTTTTCATTGAAAGAAAATAAGGAAGGTTTAAAAAATCTAAAGAGTTTAAAACAGTTTAGAAACCATTTCAAGGATTTTATCGTAACTATTATTGATGACGAAAAGTCTGAAATGAAAGAGAAACTGGCGAAAGTAACCAAACCCATTTTTGCTGAAGGTGCATGGCTTCAGTTCTTGTTTTTATTGAAATTTTGGATGGATGATACCTCAAAATCTTTTGAGAAAACCGATGTTTTAATCGAAAAATCAGTCAATACAGTTGTTGATTTATTAGATACAAAACCATTAGAAAGTTTACTCGATTTAGGAAAATTCCTTTGGAAAGAAAAAATGAATTAATACTGAATTAATTCAGCACAAAATATGAAAACATTAGACAAAATTCCAACAGGAAAAATAGAAAGAGCCAGTCAATTGGTTAAAACCGGGTTTAAAGTTGGCGGAAACTATGTCGCTTATTATGGAGAAAAAATAGTAAATCCATCCTTGAACCGCGATAAATTGAACGAAAGCAATGCCGAAGACATTTACGATGGATTGAAAAATCTAAAAGGAAGTGCTTTAAAAGTTGCTCAAATGTTGAGTATGGACAAAAGCATTATGCCGCAACAATATGTAGATAAGTTTTCGTTATCGCAGTTTTCGGTTCCGCCATTATCGGCGCCATTGGTTAGAAAAACATTTAAAAAATATTTAGGTCAATATCCAGAGAACTTATACGACACGTTTACGCCAGATGCTATGAATGCTGCGAGTATCGGTCAGGTACACAAAGCAACCAAAGATGGGAAAAATCTTGCTGTGAAAATCCAATATCCTGGTGTGGCGGATAGTATAAGTTCGGATTTGGCTTTAGTAAAACCTTTTGCGATTAGAATGTTCAACATTAAAGGCAAAGATTCTGACAAATACTTCAAAGAAGTTGAAGATAAATTGCTCGAAGAAACCGATTATAATTTAGAGTTAAAACAAAGTATCGAAGTTTCCGATTGGTGCAAGCACATTGACAATTTGCGTTTTCCAAAATACTATCCAGAGTTATCTTCCGAAAAGATTTTAACAATGGAATGGATTGATGGAGAACATTTATCTGAATTTGCATCTCACAATGAAGACAGAGTAAAAGGCGATAAAATAGGTCAAGCACTGTGGGATTTTTACATGTATCAAATGCACCATTTAAAGCAAGTGCATGCCGATCCGCATCCAGGAAATTTCTTGATTGATAAAGATGATAATTTGGTAGCCATTGATTTTGGGTGTATTAAACAAGTTCCTTTGGAATTTTATGTTCCTTATTTTGAATTAGCAAATCCTAATGTAATTGGAAATCCGAAGTTATTCAATGAAAAATTATATGAATTAGAAATATTACGTTTAGACGATTCCAAAGAAGAAATCGTTTATTTCACAAAGTTGTTTCATGATTTGTTGAGTTTGTTTACCAAACCGTTTCATGGTGATTTCTTCGATTTTTCTGACGATGATTTCTTTGGTCAAATTGCAGCTATGGGAGAAGATTTTGCCAAAGACACGCAGTTGCGAAAAATGAATGGAAATAGAGGTTCCAAACATTTTTTATACATCAACAGAACCTTTTTCGGATTGTATAATTTGTTGCACGATTTAAAAGCAAGAGTAGATACCCAAACTTTTGAAAAATATATAAGTAATTAAAGATTGTTTATTGGTTAGGTGAAAAGAGCGATTCTCAACTTTGAGTTTTGCTCTTTTCTATTATAAATTAGTTATTTTTGTGCTTCTTAATTCAACTTCATGCTTCAAGTCAATTCCATTTCATTTGCTTATTTAAAAGAACAAACTATAACTAATCTTTCACTTTCGTTACAAAAAGGGAATAATTTAGCAGTTATAGGAGAAAGCGGTTGCGGAAAAAGCACCTTGCTAAAACTTATTTATGGATTATATGATTTAGAGCAAGGACAAATTTTTTGGAACGATATTGAAGTTTTAGGTCCAAAATTTAATCTTATTCCCGGAATGGATTTTATGAAATATCTGGCACAAGACTTTGATTTGATGCCTTTTATTACTGTAGCTGAAAACGTTGGAAAATACCTATCCAACATAAATTCAGAAAAAAAATGGCAACGTGTTTCCGAATTATTAGAGATTGTTGAAATGAATGAATTTGCTAATGTCAAAGCCAAAAATTTAAGTGGAGGACAAATGCAAAGAGTCGCCATAGCAAGAGTTTTGGCTTTAGAACCCGAAGTATTGTTGCTAGACGAACCGTTCAGTCATATTGATAATTTTAGAAAAAATAGTCTGAGAAGACGATTGTTTGCCTACTTAAAAGAAAAAGGAATCACTTGTATTGTTGCCACTCACGATAGCACCGATGTTTTATCGTTTGCCGATGAGGTTTTGGTACTGCAAAAAGGAACAATCATTGAACAAGGAGCACCAAAATTCATCTATGAAAATCCTAAAACCAACTATGTTGCCTCACTTTTTGGTGATGTAAATGAAATTCTAATAGATGGAAAAGTACAATTTGTCTATCCGCATCAATTGGAAGTAGTGGAGGAATCAGGTGTTAAAGTTGAGGTTCAAAATTCTTATTTCAGAGGAAGTCATTATCTCATTGAAGCCAGTTACAATAATGGAGTTTTGTTTTTTGAAAGCACGCAACACTATCCAAAACACACGGAAGTTTTTTTAGCAAAAACCACGTAGTTTTTTATACTTTTATATCAAATTAAATACAATGAAAAAATATTATATTTTACTCTTACTTTCCACAATTGCTTCAGCACAATTAACGTGGTCACCATTACCCAATATTGCTTCTAATCTTAACGGACAACGCTTTGATGATGTATTCTTTTTAAACGAGAATTTAGGTTGGGCTGCCAACGGATATTACGCATCGGTTTATAAAACTACTGATGGAGGTGCTACTTGGACACAACAATTGAGCAATGCCATTTTAGGAAGCAACCACTACTTTAGAAACATCGAATTTCTAAATGAAAACATCGGATTTCTTGGAACATTAAACGGAAAATT
>CANCFZ010000029.1 GCA_947377425.1 Flavobacteriaceae bacterium | reverse complement strand
TCCAGCACCTAAAATTACAAATGCTACTCCTAAACTCGAACCCGAACTCAATCCTAAAACATATGGTCCGGCTAATGGATTTCGGAATAAGGTTTGCATCAATAATCCTGAAATTGAAAGTCCAATTCCGACCAAAATAGCAGTTATTGCTTTGGGTAAACGAAAGTTGATGATGATGTATTCCCAGGTATCTTTGCTTGCATGCGAACCAAATAAACTTTTTAAAACTTCCTTAAATGGAATGGATACTTGTCCTAATGAAATATTCAATAACAAAGCTAAAAATAATAGCAATGTTAAAGCTGAAAATAGAACTATATTTCGGTTGTTCGTCTTCAATTTAGTTCAGTTTTTCAAAAAAGAAAGGTTTGTAACCAACTAATAATTCTGGATGTAAAATTTTCACAATGTCTTTTAATACTAAATCAGGTCGATTTGGTGCTAATTCATAGTATAAAACGCCTCCAGTTTTTCCTTTTTTTCCTGCAAATGAATACACATTTTTGTTCTGAAATGCCTTAAATTGTGCATAATGTGGATTGGCATCTATCATTTCTTTCAAACAAGAAAATTGACCCGAAGTAATCCATAAATCGGCATCTTTTGCTTTTTCTAAAACCGTTTCAAAAGACAATGACAAACTTCCAGTTCCGCTTGTTTCTTTCCATAAATAATCACCTTTGGCTTCTTTCAATAATTGACAACCCCAACTGGTTCCTTGCGGTAAATACCATTTATCTTCATACATATCACCAGCTAAAATTGTTGGACTTGACGTAGCTTTTTTTGCGATTTCTACTGTTTTTAAATAGTCTTTTTCGATTTTAGAAAAGAGTTCATTCGCCTGTTTTTGTTTACCATACAAAGCTCCGAAAAACTTAATCCATTCGGCTTTTCCCAATGGAGTTTGTTCGTTCCAATCGCCATTTAATAAAACTTTTAATCCGTTTTTTTCAAGATTATCAAGAGTTGGATTACTATTGTCTAAACCATATCCAATAATAACTTCAGGTTGTAAATCGATTAAAACTTCGGTGTTTAATGTTTGATTGGAGCCTAATTCTTTGATTTTTTTGCTATCAATTAGTGTACGAACTTTCTCAGAAGAAATGTAATTTAGGTTCGGAAAACCTACCAAAGTTTTTTCAACGCCAAGCATTTCTAACGATGGAATATGAGTGGTTGAAGTCACTACAATATTTTTGATAGGAATATTTATTGTGGTATTTTTTTTAAGTGAATCAGGAATAATCCCGTTTTTTTCTTTTAAAATGTAGCTATAAGATTTATTTGCTTTGGGCCACGGATTAGTAACTTTTACAACAGAAAATCCATCATAATTTACGATAGAAAATCCTTTGGCGTAATGAATTTCGTTTTGAGAAATAATTTTAGTATTCGCAGAAATTTCTTTTTTGCATTGTACAAAAGACAGAATAACAAAAAAAGCGAAAAGGGATTTTAAAAAACGCATCATTAATTTTTTTACAAAAGTAAAATAATGTTGATACAAAAAAAGGTTTGTGTAACATTTGATGCAAAATCAAATTTTGAGAAGTACTAATTTTGATTGAAATTAGAATAAAATGAGAGATTCAAATACTTTTATGTATGTCGTTAGTGGAATACTTTTACTTCATTTTATAATTGGATTCGTTTGGTTAATTTTTAAATTTTCTAAAAAGAAAGACGATAAATAGAAAATAAATCATCTACATTTGCACTCGTATTTCGGTTGTGACTTTGATTTTTCAGAGGAACATTAAAAGGGAATTAGGTTAAAATCCTAAGCTGTACCCGCAACTGTATGCTAAAAAGCTTGTTGTTATCTACAATGTCACTTTTCGTCACGGCGAATGGGAAGGCCAACAACAAGACGCAAGCCAGGAGACCTGCCAATTACATTGAGTATCAAACTTTCGGGACAAAAGGTTTGGGTATGGGTAATTCTATGCTTTTCTCCCAAGATTATTAAAATTAGTAGTAACACTAAAATGAACAAAAATTTCATTCGAATCAGTGCGTTTTTTGCATTGATGACTTCTTGTGGTTATGCACAAGTAAAAGATTCTGTTAAAGTAAACCAACTCGACGAAGTGGTTATTTCGGACACTAAATTTGCACAAAGCAAAGAAAAATCAGGAAAAGTAATTACCAAAATTACGGCTGATGAACTTCAAAAAAAATCAGGACAATCGCTTGCGAACATCTTGAGTTCAGTTGCAGGAGTAGAGATTAACGGAAACCAATCCGCTAACGGAAAAAATTTAGGCTACTACATTCGTGGTGGAAAAAATCAACAAGTTTTAATTTTAATCGACGGAAATCCTGTTACGGACGCTTCTGGAATTAGTTTTGAATTCGATTTACGTTTGCTTCCCATTGATCAAGTAGAAAGTATCGAAATAATGAAAGGTGCAGCTAGTACGCTTTACGGTTCGGGTGCTACCACGGCAGTTATTAATATTACATTGAAAAAATCTAGCAAGAAACCACTTCAAGCTAATGCTTACTTAAATATTGGTTCGAATAATTCGGCGACTAATCATAAATATAACGGACAAGATTTCAATCAAGGATTTTCATTAAATGGAACAATCAAAAAAGTCAATTATTTAGCTTCTTTGAACAGTACAGAAACTAAAGGAATGTCACAAATATCGGAACCAACAGCAGATTCCAATTATGACAAAGACCGGTTTTCAAGAATCAATTATAGGTCTAAAATAGGATTTAAAGCGACAGATAAATTGATATTAGATTTCTTTGGAAATTATGATAAAGTGAATAACAATTATGATTTTCCTTATGATAATACGGGTTTTAACGATACCAATTTGAATCAATCCAAAACCGAACAATTCCGTATGGGATTTTCTCCAAAGTATACGTATGCCAAAGGTGAATTTCGTTTGAATTCAAGTTTCAGTAAAATCCAACGCAATTATCAAGAATACAATTCTTGGACAAGTGGAATAGATCATTCAATGTATGAAGCTAGAAGTGTGAATGTAGATGTTTTTAATAAGTATATGTTTAGCAGTGAACTGTATTTGGTAACAGGTGCAAATTATCAATTTCATGATATGTCCTCAGAAACACCTTATTCAACTATTGCAAAAGAAGGGACTAAATTTAATATGATTGATCCTTATTTAACAGGAGTTTATACATCAAATTTTGGATTAAATGTTAATGCTGGAACTCGATTAAATATTCACAGTCAATACGGAAATCAATTGGTGTATAATGTAAATCCGTCCTACAACTTTGGAAAAGAAATCCCAGTAAAGGTATTGGGTTCTTTTAGTACGGCTTTTATCACTCCGAGTTTATACCAATTGTATTCAGAATATGGAACGGCAACATTAACACCAGAGAAAAACACTACTATAGAATCGGGTTTTGAAGTAGCTATATTGAATAAAAAGCTGACTCTTAATGTGGTTGGATTTTACCGTGAACAAAACAATTCCATTGGATTTGATGCGACCTATCACTATGCTAATATTGAAGGTTTGAACAAAGCAAAAGGTTTGGAAACTGGATTTAATTATGCGGTAAACAATAAAGTAAATTTTAATGCTAATTATACGTTTACACAAGTTGATGAAGCATTAAATAGATTAATTCCAAAACATAAAATAAATGGTTCGGTTGATTTTTCTGCTACTAAAAGGCTGTTTTTTAATGTGTCTTATCAATATGTAGATGCACGTCAAGATGCTTTTTTTGATGGAAATACCTATGCTGTAGTTGCGGCAAAATTGGGTTCTTACCAATTAGTAAATGCTTTAGTAAAATATGAATTAGTTCAAAATAGATTGTCAATTTTTGGAACAGTAACAAATATTTTGAATGAAGATTTTGTAGAAAATATTGGTTATTCTACAAGAGGAAGAAACTTTAAATTAGGGTTGAATATTATTTTATAAAAATTATTGTTGGTTTAATTTTTACGCTTTCAGAGGCATTTCCTTTGAAGGCGTTTTTTTTAATTAATATAACCACATAGAAACATAGATTCTATCTATTGTGTATGCAGATTAAGATAGAAAATACTTTTTCTACACATAGCTATGCATTCTATTTAAAAGCGAAGCTTTCTTTTTTATAAAAATCAAAATAACTATGATTCTATGTGGTTAAAAAAAATTGCATACTTTATATAAGCAATAATTATTTAAAAATATTTTAAAGTATCTTGTAACAAAATAAATAGTGTTTCGTCTTTACTATATAACCAACCAAACAAATGCAGCAAAACGAGTTCATAAAGATTGTTTCACCTTTTAAAGACAAGCTCTTTAGAATGGCAAAACGATTACTCGTGAGCACAGAAGAAGCCGAAGATGCAACGCAGGAAGTTCTTGTAAAATTGTGGACAAAAAGCGATACGTTAAGCGAATTGAAAAGCGTAGAAGCGATGGCAATGACAATGACTAAAAATTATTGTTTGGATCAGTTGAAGTCGAAACGCGCCAGTAATATGACAATTGTTCATAATAATTATACTGATAGAGAACCTTCTTTACAACAAAAATTGGAAGATGCTGATAGTTTGAGTTGGGTTGAAAAAATAATTAATGATTTGCCAGAACAGCAAAAGCTAATTATTCAAATGAGAGATATTGAGCAATACGAATTTGAAGAAATTGCAAAGATACTAGACATGAGTGAAGCAACCATTAGAGTAGCGCTTTCACGAGCTAGAAAAACAATTAGAGAAATAATGACCAAAACACATAATTATGGCATTGGATAGAATAGAAAAATTAATAGACAAATACTTTGAAGGAGAAACAAGTATTGCCGAAGAAAATGAATTAAAAGTTTATTTTTCTTCAACAGATGTTGCGCAGCATTTGAAACAATACCAAACCATTTTCGGTTATTTCTCTCAAGCCAAAGAACAACGATTTACGCAAGAGATTCCACTAAAAACTAAGAAACGAAATGTTGTAATGTGGTTATCGGTTGCAGCTTCGGTTGTTGTAATGCTTGGTGTTGGTACGTTTATGTATTTTGAATCAAATAAAACTGAGCAATTTGTTGCATGTAATTCTGAAGACAGTCCAGAACTAGCATTGGAACAAACACAAAAAGCTTTGGCATTAGTTTCAGAACATTTGAATACCGGCATTGAAAGTGTGAATTATATTAACGAGTATGAAAACTCAAAAAACAGAATTTTTAAAAAATAATCATCAAAAAACGAATAGAAATCATGAAATCAACGATTCACGAATACCAAAAAAACAATTTTAAAATCATGAGTAAAAAATTAATTTTAATTATCGCATTAGTATTAGTTTCAAATACATTCTTTGCACAATCAGTCTTTGATAAATTTGACAATCAAGACGATATTACAACTGTAATTGTAAACAAAAAAATGTTTCAAATGTTGAGTAAAGTAGATACAAAAGATAAAGAATCACAACAATATCTTGCTTTAATCAAAAAGTTAGATAATTTGAAAGTTTTTGTCACATCGAGTGATAAAAAATCAGATGAAATGAAAGCTGCCGCTGATAAATACATTAAAACGGCTGGTTTGGAAGAGTTGATGCGCATCAATGAAAAAGGTAAAAACGTAAAAATTTATGTAAAATCTGGCGCAACTGATTCGCAAGTTAAAGAGCTTTTAATGTTTATTGAAGGTTCAGGAAAGGAGCAATCTGTTTTGATGTCATTAACAGGAAGTTTTGATTTGGATGAACTTTCTGCTTTGACTGATAAAATGAATTTGCCTGGTGGAGCTGAATTGAAAAAAGCGAGTAAAAAATAATTATGAAAGCTATTTATTTTTTAGCCATTGCTTTGAGTTTGCTATTATTCAGTTGTAATTCAAAGCCTAGTTTACAAAAATATTTTGTAGATAATCAAGAAAAACCAGGTTTTATGGTTGTTGATATTTCTCCAAGTATTTTAAATGTTGACAAAGCCAAATTAAGTATTGAACAAACTAAAGCACTGAAATCTTTTAGTAAAATGAATATTCTAGCTTATAAGTTAGATCCAAAAAATGCAGGTCAATTTGATGTTGAAAGAAAGAAAGTCAATGAAATTCTTAAAGACACCATAAACTACCAGCAATTAATGAAATTTGGTTCTGGAAAAAATGGAGCTTCTATAAGTTATGTTGGTGAAGACGACCATATAAGTGAGTTCATATTGTATGGAAGTAAAAGTGAAAACGGATTTGCTGTAGTACGAATTTTAGGAAAAGATATGAATCCTGCAGATGCGATGACGATGTTGTCGGTATTGAAAAGTTCTAATATTGATATGAAACAATTAGAACCGTTAAAAGCAATGATGAAATAATAAAAGGTTGAGGTTAGTTATAAAAGAAGGTTGTCAGTTCATTTGACAACCTTTTTTTTGTGACCACGGTGGGATTTGAACCCACACGCTCTTACGAGCACCAGCCCCTCAAGCTGGCAAGTCTACCGTTTCTCCACGTGGCCTTAAATAAAAAAAGCCAAGCATAATGCTCGACTTTTAGTGACCCGACTGGGGCTCGAACCCAGGACCCCATCATTAAAAGTGATGTGCTCTACCAACTGAGCTATCGAGTCATTTTGCATTCAATAATTTGTAAGACTTAAGTCATTTTAGTGACCCGACTGGGGCTCGAACCCAGGACCCCATCATTAAAAGTGATGTGCTCTACCAACTGAGCTATCGAGTCATTTTCATTTCTTGAATGCGGGTGCAAATATAAGGCGATATTATTTATTTTTCAAAGCAATTTTGTTTTAAATTTACCTTTTTTTAATAATATATCTTAACGCCTTAGTTTATAAGGTTTTATTCAATGAAGAAAGTTATTTTAATAGGTTATATGGGAAGTGGAAAGTCAATTGTAGCTAAAAAGTTAGCTGCTTCAATTGGCGTTAATTGTCTTGAGTTGGATGATTTGATTGAAAAAAAATCTGAAATGACTATCGAAAAAATCTTCTCTTCCAAAGGAGAACTTTATTTTAGAAAATTAGAAAATCAACTTTTTTTAGAATTACTGAAAGAGAAAAATGATTTAATAATTAGTACAGGCGGTGGAACGCCTTGTTATTTTAATAATCATGAATTATTAAACGTAGAAAATGTTGTTTCGGTGTATTTAAAAGCCTCTGTAGGTACTTTGTGGAGCCGATTGATGAAAGAGAAGCAAAAACGCCCTTTAATAGCTCATTTGGATGATATAGCAGTAAAAGAATTTATTGCTAAACATTTATTTGACAGAAGTTTTTATTACAACCAAGCTACCTTTAAAGTTGATGTAGATGGCAAAAGTGTTGATGAAGTTGCGGCTGAGATAACTAAATTATTAGCTTAAAGTAGCACAACTGTTATTGTTTTTAAAAACTACTTCAACATGTTCGTGTGATGAGGTTGAAAGTGAAATTCCTTTAAAATCAACTTTGATAGGATACTTTTTATGATTTCTGTCAACTAAAACTGCAGTTTTAAATTTTTTTAATGGAACATCTAGAAAATGTTTTACGCCATACATTAATGTGGTACCTGAATTTAAAACGTCATCGACTAAAATAATTCCTTTGTTTTGATAGACTTCTTTTGAAATTGAAGTTTTTATTTCTGAATTAGGAGTTATTTTGTCAATTTTAACCTCACATAAAATCACCTCTAATGGTGAAATGGATTTTAGTGTCAAAGCTATTTTCTCTGCTAAGATATAACCGTTGGAAGCTATTCCGGCAATAACAATACTTTCTTCATCTACAAAGGTTTCATAGATTTGATAGGCAATTCGTTTAATTTTATGCTCAATTTCTTGATGAGTAAGAATGATATTTTGGCTCATGGATTTATTTTTTGTTAAAGATAAAAAAGAGTTCGTTTTCTTGTCTTGGTTTTATGGAATTATTTGCAGTTTCAAGTGTTTTTATCTCAAAATCATATTCAAATAGTGATATGTATTCTCCTTTTGAACCTCCAAAAGGAGGGCCAACTTCGGTTAATGGAAACTGAAATAATAACCCAACAATTTTGCCTTTAGGAGTTAATAAAGATTTCATTTTTTGCACATAATCTTTCCTTAATGAAGGGTCTAATGCGCAAAAGAAAGTTTGTTCAATTATTAAATCATAGTTGCCTATATGTTCAAAGAAATCCGATTTTATTAATTGGTTTGTATTACAGTTTGGAATTCTTTTTTTAATATTGTCTAATGGTGATTGAGCAAAATCTAATACATAAACGTTTTCAAATCCATTATTTATTAAGTATTCAAATTCATAACTATTACCAGCACCAGGAATTAGAATTTTGATTGATTTGTCTTCAATTTGGTCAATATATTCTTTTAACGGAGTTGTTATTTTGCCAACATCCCAACCCGTTTCTTGGTTTGAATAGCGTTCTTCCCAATAATTACTATTCAGTTTCATCGGCATCAGTTGTAAATTCTATTCCGTCAATATCTCTTCGGTCTTTTTTGGTTGGACGACCTGTTCCATTTTTTCGATAATGTTCTTTTGATAATTTCAACAATTCCAAGTGAGCAAATGATTCAGCTGGAGTTTCGTCTTTTCTATACACATCAACCAGTTTGGCACCAACGCGATTTGCAGGAACATCTAAAACTGAAATAATATGAACTATTTGGTCTTTTCTAAACGTGATTTTATCACTCGCAAAAACTTCTTTAGAAGCTTTAGCAACTTGACCATTCACAGTAATATGATTTTTTTTGCAGGCTTCTGTAACCATATTTCGGGTTTTGTAGTAGCGCACACACCATAAATATTTATCAACTCTCATAAAATTATCTAAAATCAACGTTAAATAGTTTACAAAAATAAATCAATATTGTATCTTGCGCACTTAAAATTGATTAATAATGAATAATATTTTTAAAATACTTTCTGTATTTGTTTTTTGTGTTGTTTTAGCATCATGTTCTAAAACAAAAGATCCAGATGTTACTCCATTGAGAGATTATGCTACGCAATATGCAGATGATTTAGATTCGATTGATCAATATATTGATACACATTATTTAACTTATGATACTGAATATAATGTTAGTTTTGATACGTTACTGCCAACAAGCGGACATTCATCAATAAGAACTGAAAACGTTGCTTATCATTTAAGTGATACTACAGTTGTTCAAAACGGAATTAATTATAAAGTATATTTTATAAAATTTAGAGAAGGTGATATTCTTAATGGTAAAAGACCAACACAAGTAGATTCAGTAAATGTTTCTTATAGAGGAATAAAAATATATAATAAAACTAAAAATGACCAATTTGATATTTCTCAATCGCCTACTTGGTTTAAATTACAAGAAGTAATTTCGGGATGGTCACATATTATTCCAAATTTCCATACTGGTACTTATACTCCAGGAACTGGTGGAAACCCAACAACATTTAATAATTTTGGAGCAGGTGTTATGTTTTTGCCTTCTGCATTAGCTTATTACAATAATAGTGCTGGAACTATTCCGGCTTATACACCAATAGCATTTAGCTTTAAGCTTTATGAATTGCATTATAGAGACCATGATGCTGATGGAATATTATCAAAAGATGAACGAACATTAGATCCAACAATTAGTCCTTTAATTAGATGGAAGGAAAATCCTGCTGCAAATCTTGATTATCATTATGATGCTGCTTTTGATGGAGTTTATGATGTTCCTTTTTTAGATACAGATGGTGATGGAATACCAAATATGTATGATACCGATGATGATGGTGATCATTATACTACAAAATCAGAAACGGTAAAAGCTGCTGGAGATATAAATGCAACTGCAACGTTAGGTCATTATCCATTTAATCCTACAGCAACTGAGCCTAAAGGTATTCCTGCTAGG
Organism: Flavobacteriaceae bacterium; assembly: GCA_947377425.1. Classification (GTDB taxonomy): domain Bacteria; phylum Bacteroidota; class Bacteroidia; order Flavobacteriales; family Flavobacteriaceae; genus Flavobacterium. The sequence goes on along the minus strand of CANCFZ010000029.1, from coordinate 5,984 downwards.
ACAGGAACCCTAGGAAATTATATTTATGATTATACTTCTCCTACCAGACTAAGAAAACATCTTGATCCAAATTGGAATCCTTCAAATTAAAAAAAAAATACCGTTCAATTTGAACGGTATTTTTTTTGCTTTTTATTTTTCTAATTTCTTTCTTTCGGTAATTAATTCGTTTAATTTTTTTCCATAAAGTGATTTGGCAATTTTTGGAGTCATCGATTTTTGAATCGTATCTAAATATTTTAAATTGATATCATAAATCTCAGCTACGGCTACATAAGGAGCCACATCATAATCGGCATGGTTTACGGCAAAATTAGTTGTGTAAAGGTATTTTCTTTTAAGAATATTGTCTTGTTCAGTTTGAATTTTAGCTAATTCTGCTTCATTTTTTGTTTTGAAAAATTCAAATCTTTTTTGTACCAAATCTAAGTTTTGATCAACATAACGAGAAACTACTTTTTTGTATTCATCATACAATTCTTGATTTTTGGAACCTGTTATTTTGGCATCAGCAGTAAAAAAATCTAATGATGATTCTATATTAATATTTCCTGGTTCCACAAAGAAAGGAAGATTAGTATCTACAGAATTAGTAACTCCTCTATCTAAAAAGAGATAAAACATTTCAGGTGAATCAATATTTAGATCACTTGTAAAATGTGAATCACCATCAATTTTTATAGTATCTATTGCTATTAATGAAGTGTCTTTAATTCTTTGAATGTATAAAGTTCCTTTTTTTAATCCTTTGATAAATCCTGTTATGTGGAGATTTTTGTTCGATTTTTTTTCTGAACAGGAAGTTAGTATCGTTAATGATAATAAGGCAATGAGTATTTTTCGCATGATTTTTTATTTTCGGCAAAATAATAAAAAAATCCTCAATTTATAACATAAATTGAGGATTTAAAAAAGTTTACTCTACTTAAAAGTGACTATTTAGTGCTATTAGTGATTCATTAAATAAACAAATAAACTTTAAATTGAATTAACAAATGTGGTCATTGTGTCGATTAATTCAGGAACTACAGGCAATTTTGAATCAGAATAGGATTTAACATTGTCCTCATCATTTTTAATTTCTTTAAAAATATGATTCATGTTTTCGATAATTTTGAGTTCTGATTTTGGATTGGCTTTATTCAATAATTCGGCATCACTTGGTGGAACTTGCAAATCTTTAGTACCATTAATAATTAAAATAGGAATAGATAATTTTTTAATTTCATTTTGTGGATTGTATTTTATCCAAGAAATCATATAGGGCTGAACACTTTCTCTGAACAAGGATGCTAATAATGGATTTTTATTTTCAAATGTTTTGCCTTCTTTAAGTAAAACAAAATCTTTGTCAACTGCTTCTTTCATAGAAGGAGAGTTTTTTACCACTTGTTCTGAAATAACTTCATCAATTGGTCTTCCTGCTCCAGACAACGATACATATCCATCAACAGTTCCGTTGGCTGCAGCCATTCCTATTAATGAGCCTTCACTGTGGCCTGCAATAATTATTTTAGAATATTTTTTTTGTGATTTGTAATAGGCAATTACATCTTTAGCATCATTGATAAAATCTTCAAATGAAAGTGTCTTTTCATCCATAGTTTTATTCAGCATTTGAGCAAAAATTCTCTTGTCATAACTAAATACTGCAATTCCATTTTGTGCTAAACCTTCGGCTAAAAATTTTAACGAATTATTTACTCCTCCAACCATGCTGTTCCCGTTTCTATTGGTTGGTCCAGAACCTGCAATAAGAATTACAAGTTTTGTTTGTTTAATATCTTTTTCGGGAGAAAAAAGGGTTCCTTTTATTAGTGAGTTGATTTCGACTTCTTGTGTTATTACTTTTTTTTCTTGTGAAAAGATTGTGGTTGTAAAACTCAATAAAATAATTAAGAATGTATTTTTCATGTTGATAATGTTTGGTACTTATACGGCTAAGGTAACTATTTGTTACAGAATTTAGACTATAAAAAAAGCGATAATTTCTTATCGCTTAGGTATAGTTCATTTGAAATTAATCAAATTTATTTTTCATATAATATTTGCCATCCAAATCGTCAAAGTCATCATCAACCATGGGCTTTGGTTTTGGTTTGCTTGCGGAAACTTTCTTTTTCCAAAGTTCAAAGTTGTCTTTAGATAATCGTTTGCGCATTAATTCGGTAACTTCATTTTCAGTGATACCAAATTCAGCTTTTAATACTTCAAAAGGTTTTTTTTCCTCTTGAGCCATACTGACAACTCGTTCTAATTGTTCATTGTCTAGTTCTACTCTCTTACTTTTTTTCATTAGTTGAAAAGCACATTAATGTTAGTTTTTTTTTTACATTCAATTTATATACCAATATTAAGAAAAAAAGTAATTACTTTTTAAAATGACTGTAAATTTTTCTGAATTTATTTAATAATACGTAACGTAAGATTAATTCTTGAACCAATTGGTTTTGCTGTTTTCGGAATTTGATGTTTCCAAAAATGTTGTGTTTCGCCTTTCATTAATAGCAAACTACCGTTTTCTAAAGTGATTTTTAGTTTTGCATCTTCAATTGTATTGTGTTGTAAATGAAAACTTCGTTCGGCTCCAAAACTTAGTGATGCAATAATTGGATTTCTACCTAGTTCACGTTCATTATCTGCATGCCAACCGTTGCTATCTTTGCCGTCACGGTATAAATTTAGTAAAACAGTTGTGAAATTTTCATTACAAACCTCTTCAACTTCATTTTTAATAAACATCAATAGCGGATTCCAATGGTGCGGTTGCATGACGATATTGGAATAGGAGTAGGGTTTGCCTTCATTTCCAAAAAGAGCTGTCAATCTTGGTTGTGGATGTGTTTTTCCGAAAACGGTGATGCTATCTTGTTGCCAAGGAATTTCATTTAGTAGTTTTTCAAAAAGTAGTTTAGATTTTTCTGCATCAAAGAAATTCGGATAGTATTCAATATCCGCATTAGGCAAATTGAATGAAAGTTTTTCGGATGGAAATAGCGAATTCATTCTTCAAAAATAAAAAAAAACGACGGAATATAAAGTTTCCGCCGTTTTTAAAATGAAAAGTATTGGGGTTTTTTATTCGTTTTCTGTTTTTTGTAATAGGTTTTTATAAACCAATCCGCCAACAATTGCTCCTAATATTGGTGCTAGCCAAAACATCCAAACTTGTTGTAATGGTTCGCCACCTGTAATAATTGCTTGGGATAATGAACGAGCAGGGTTAACAGAAGTATTTGTTATTGGAATACTAATTAAGTGAATTAATGTTAATGCTAATCCAATGGCGATTCCTGCAAATTTTCCGTTTGCAAATTTATCGGTAGCTCCAAGGATTACTAACAAAAAGAACATTGTTAGAACAAATTCTGCCGCAAAGCAAGAGATCATTGAATAGCCATCGGGCGAAAAATTATCATAACCGTTTGTTGCAAAAGCACCGGCTTGAGTATTATCAATTACGTTTCCTGCTTTTCCAGACCAAATTAAGAATAATGTTCCAGCTGCTACAATTGCACCCATACATTGTGCAATAATATAAGGTGCTAAATCTTTGGTAGCAAAACGTCCGCTTGACCATAAACCAAAAGAAACTGCCGGATTAAAATGTCCGCCAGAAATGTGACCAACAGCATACGCCATTGTTAAAACTGTAAGTCCAAATGCTAAGGCTACTCCAAGAAATCCAATTCCTAAATGTACACCTGATGGAGTTGCATAACCTGCTGCAAATAATGCACTTCCGCATCCGCCAAAAACAAGCCAATAGGTTCCGAAAAATTCTGCTAATAGTTTTTTCATGTTGTTTAGTTATTTGTTAGTAAAAAATTATACTTGAGTAAAATCTACATAGTGATAAGCCCATAAAATCAGCAATAATTGCAATGGCAATCGTAGATATAAGATCCATTTTGGCAATCCTAAACTGGCTTTTTCATTTGTTAGCATGTAAATATTAGATGGCGAAATAACCACTAATAGTATCATTATTGAAATTGCGGCAAGGTTTGAAAAAATGGGAATACATAAATAAACTCCCAACATTATTTCTAGTAAACCACAAAATTCATTTACAAATTTTTTGTTTGTAGTAAATGGTGGTATTATTTTAAAATATAGTTCAGGTTTTCTAAAATGATTGATTCCGGCGAGTATGTAGAGTAGCGCCATGACGTATAGATGCCAAGGTTTATCCATAAAAATTAGTGTTTTTCTTTACGAAAATATATAAAAATTAAAACGGATATTGAAATTGTAGTTTTAGTTTTACAAAATGGTGTGAAATCACTAAAACAAAGATAGTTTTAATAGGAATTCTTTATAGAAAATAAATTGTACAATTATTTAGAGCGAAAGTGTTTGGCTAAATAATAAATATTAACACCTAAAATAAAAGTATTAGTTAATACGATTGGCCAAGAAATGGCTAGCATAATACCATAAACTACAAAAATTATAGCTCCAATTGAATTAATGATTCGTAATGTATTAATGTTTTTCATTAAAAATGAAATCATTAGTACTAATGATGCTAAATAGCCAACCCAATCAGTTAAAGAAATATCAAACATTTTGTTTTTTTTAGTGGACGGCAAATGTAATGCATAGTTCTCAATAGAATGAAATAAGTATCATTTTTTTATCTTTTCAAAAATAAGTTTATAAAATTTAGATTTTATTTAACATAAATCGTTTAAATAAAAATCAAAAAATGACGTTATAAATACAACTAACGTTCTATCTATGAGACACTTTTTCTTGCTAAGCCTTTTGTGCTTTATCTGTTGCAACAATACCAAGATTGAAACTGCTACTAAAGAGTATGCTTCTAAAAACGAAGAAGCATTGAACTATTGTAAAAAACATCAATTGAATGAGGGTTATTATTTTTTAATAGACATGAGTATTCATCCTGGCAAGAATCGTTTTTTTGTTTATGATTTTAAGCAAAAGAAAATAATAGATAAGAACCTAGTGACTCACGGCAGTTGCGACAAGTTTGAAGACAATCCAGACCAATGGGAAAAAGCCAAGTTTGATAACCGCAAGGACAGTCATTGTTCGATGAAAGGGAAGTTTAAGATTGGGGAACGCGCTTATAGCCAATGGGGAATTCATATTAAATATGTGTTGCAAGGATTGGAACAATCAAATGCTAATGCCGAAGATAGAGTAGTGGTACTTCATTCTTGGGAAGCCGTTTCAGATAAAGAAGTATACCCACAAGTGAGCCCTTTGAGTTGGGGTTGCCCAGCGGTATCCAATGAATTTATGACCAAGTTGGATGCCAAACTAAAAGCAACTAAAAAACCTGTTTTATTATGGATAATTGACTAATTGTAGCCACAAAAAAGAAGGATTATGATTTAAGGTTTAATTAAGTTTTTTTAAAGTTAAAATAAAGAGTAGGTAGGTAGATTTGTAATAGAAATTTAAACAATTATTAATTCAAAAAATTTAAAAAGATGAAAAAATTAATTTCAACAATGGCATTAGCAGCGTTATTAATTGGTGGAACTGTAAACGCTCAAGAAAAACCAGCTAAAAAAGAAACTGCTAAAACTGAGAAAAAAGAAGCTAAAAAAGAAGCTAAAACTGAAAAGAAAGAAGCTAAAGCTGAGAAAAAAGCGGAAGCTAAAAAATAAGTATTATAGCCTTATTAAAAACAAGAAACGTCCATGAAAATGGACGTTTTTTGTTATAGAATGAGGAGCAGGCTTTTACTCTTTCACCAATTGTTTACTCACCACGGTTTTATCATTGTTTTTTAGTACTACTAAATAACTACCACTTTGTAGCTCAGCGATACTGAATGTTGCCATTAGTGTTGTTGTAGTTACAGGTTGTGTTTTAAACACTTCTTTGCCAGTGATGTCATAGATTATAATAGTATTGATGACCTCATTGCCGTTATAGTTTAGGTTTAACTCGCTTTTTGCTGGGTTTGGGCTTATGGTAAAGCTGTTATTTTCTTTACTAAACCC
>CANCFZ010000028.1 GCA_947377425.1 Flavobacteriaceae bacterium | reverse complement strand
ACACGTTTTATTCCAGATTGATGAATTAATTTACTGCATTCTTTGCATGGTGAAAGCGTTATGTATAAAGTTGCGCTGTCACATGTTTGTGTTGAACGTGCTACTTTTAATATTGCATTTGCTTCTGCATGAAGTACATACCATTGCGTCAATCCTTCTTCATCTTCGCAGCAGTTTTCAAATCCTGATGGAGTTCCGTTATAACCATCGGAAATTATCATTCTATCTCGAACTATTATGGCACCTACTTGCTTGCGTTTGCAATAGGAAAGTTTACTCCATTCGGCAGCAATTCTCAAGTAAGCTTTGTCGTATTTGTTTTGTTTTTTGTCTTTCATTATATTAACCACTAAGGCGCAAAGTTTACGTTCTTTAAAATTCTGAATTCTATTCAAATGGTTTGCCAATTAGCCCTGATTAAAGCAAGTATCCTTTTTTGAAAATAAAGCACCTCGACTGCGCTCGGCGTGACAAAAAAGATACTGCGTAAAGCAGGAAAATGTTTTACAAATATAACTACTGATTCGCTCCAAATGAAACTTATTTATGCCAAATTGGATTTTCGATTAGTATTGGCACTATTACTCCGATTACAAAACTTGACATAATGAGTGTAAAATCACGTTTATTGAATCGGAATAGGGTTTGAGCGATGAATGCTAAAATTAAAACTGAAATTACAACAAGAATTTGTGCGCATTCAATTCCGAGTGCAAATTCGCATAATGGCGCCAATTTATCAATTGGTTTGCCTGGCAAAATGGAGTTGAAATAATTGGAAAATCCCAATCCATGAATGATTCCGAAGAAAACGGTAACGCTGGCAACGAAAGTCATATTTCCATTTTTGGATGATTTTCCTGCCATTATAATATTGAAAAATGCTGCAATAAATATTGTAATTGGGATTAATAATTCAACAAAAATAGCTTTTACAGAAACAACATTAAATACCGAAAGCAATAAAGAAAGTGTGTGACCAAGTGTGAAAAACGAGACTAAAATTAGAATTTTTTTCCATTCTTTGGCAACGTAAGGAACGGTTAATGCAATTAGAAAAAGTAAATGATCATAACCATGAATATCTAAAACATGGTTCAATCCTACTTTAAAAAAAATCCAAAAATCTGACATAATTTAGATGATTTAGTCCTTTTATAAATGTAAACATACAATATATTTTGAATTGTAATTATAAAGATTGTCTTAAATTCGATTAAAAACATTTTTCTTTTTTGAGTAATTTGAATTATCTTTGCAGTATAAAACCAATATAATTATGTCATTTTCAGATTTATTTGATAGCGAATTTAAAACCCGAAATAAAGGTCACTTTTCAGCAATTGTTCGTGTTGCTATTGCAGATGGCGATTTGAGTAAAGAGGAAAAAGAATTTTTGGATAAACTTGCTATAAGATTAGAAATTTCGGCTGAGGAATATGAAGAAATTCTTGAAAATCCATTAAAATATCCTATTAATCCACCATATCTTCACGTGCAACGACTAGAGCGTTTGTATGATTTATCAAGAATGGTTTATGTAGATCATATTCTTGGACCGAAACAAAAAGAGATTTTAACTAAATTTGCTTTGGCTCTTGGATTTACACCAGGAAATGTTCCTTTTATTGTTGATAAAGCACTGTCATTATTGGTGTTGAATGTAGATTCAGATACGTTTGTTTATGAAATGACACACATGAATAAATAGTCTTTCTATCATAAAGAATAAAAAAGTCCTAAGAAAAATTAGGACTTTTTTAGTTTTAAAACAGCATATATTGCTTCGTATATTTCTTCTTTTTTGAATGGTTTTACAACATATCCGTTAAAACCTAAAGCATCACAAATTCCTTTTTCAGTTTTTACAGAATGTCCTGAAACGCCTATAATTGGTATTGAATTTATTTTATCATTTGGATTAGTTCTTATAATTGATGTTGTTTTAATTCCGTTCATTTGCGGCATTTCTTTATCCATAAATATCAACTCATACGGATTTCTTTCTATCATTTCTAATGCTTGCAATCCATTATTAGCAACATTGATATTGAATCCACCATGATTGAGTAATAATTTCATTAACAATAGCTGATTAATTTCGTCATCTTCAACAATTAAAACATCTAATTTATTGCTTATTTTTATATATTCAAATGGTTTTAATTCACCTACAAGCACACTGTTTATTAGCAATGGCAATTCAATATTAAATGTAGTTCCGATATTAATTTCGGTTTCATAATCAATTGTTCCTCCCATTAATTCGAGTAAGTTAGAAACTATTGAAAGTCCTAAACCCGAACCTTCAATTTTTTTAGAATCATGCAGTTTTTTGAAACTTTGAAAAACCTCATCTTTGTCGTTTGATTTTATTCCGCTTCCAGTATCGACAACTTTCACATGAATTATCGCTGTATCATTAGTTATTTCTTTCACCATAACCGAAAGAAGGACCCTTCCTTTTTTGGTGAATTTTACAGCATTATCAAGTAAATTAATAATTATTTGAACAATTCGCGTTTTATCTCCAACTATAAATTGAGGGAGCCTTTCATCTTTTATAACCTTAAAATCAAGATTTCGTGCGGTAGCTTTTGGAGAAATAATTTTTTCAATGTGGTGAATCATCTCTATGAAATCGAACGAATTGTTGTGAATTCGTATTTCACCCATTTCAATTTTAGACAAATCCAAAATGTCATCAACTAATTCCTTAATATGATTATTTGTTTCCTTCAAAAATTGAATCATTTCATATTGAGAAGCTGTTAAATCTGATTTTTCTAACATACCAACAAACCACAAAGAAGCACTAATTGGAGTTCTTAAATCATGGCTAACATTAGCAAGAAATTTATTTTTAAAGCTTTTTTCTGATTCTAATTGTTGATTTTTTAATTCCGCAAGATGAAAACTTAAAATAGATTCATTTTTTTCTTGGGCAATATTTTGAAAATTATTATAATGTTCTGTAAAATCAAAAAATACCAAAATTGGATTATTCTCTTTTGACCCAGAATTAAAAATTATATCGATTGTTTTCTTTTCAGAATTCACATCTAAGTGAATGCAACTAAACGTAAAATCCTCATTTTCTTGATCAATAAGTGAAATTATTGTTTCAAAAAAAGGATGAGAATCAGCTATTGAAGCCTGTAAGTCAATTGTATAAACCAAATTATCAGATGCAATTACAATTCCTTCTTTTGTTAACTCCACAATTTGAGTTTTATTATAGAGGTATTTATTTCTGATTTGTTCCAGCATATTAAATCATTTTCATTCCAATTTTCTGGAACACATTTTCAACTTCAGTTCCCATTTTTGCACTTGCAAAATAGTCTATATTGATTTTTCTTTCGGTCAATAAAGCTATAAACTCTTCAATATCTATTAAATCTATTTTATTGGCAACCGAAACCAATTGTGAATTTGGAAAATTTTCTTTTATGAATGCCTTTTCGTCGTTAAATCGTTCAAATGTTTGCGGACGCGTTGGATCAATTACATAAATAAATCCAGAAGTCCCCAATAAGTAAGAGGAACGCACTTTTTGAATATCATCTTTTCCTTCAATATCCCAAATAATGAGTGTCAAGTTTAACTCATCAATTTTTATCTCTTTTTTTAAAATGTGAACGCCAATTGTCACAATGTAGCTATCCGAAAATGTGTTTTGCACAAAACGGCGCACCAGAGAAGATTTTCCCACGCCAAAATGTCCAACTAAAACAACTTTTTTGGAATTATTCATTTTCTATAAATTCTCTTAACTTAATTGTAATATGCTCTTTATCAATTGCATCTGATTTAATATGAGAAGCAATATCGAACAATTTATTTTCTAATTTATTTTTGAAAGCAGTATTAAATCCGCCAGAAATCACAACTGCAAAATAATAAGCCGTAAAGTTTTGAATATGAATTTCAAACAATTCATATTGTATCAATTCTAAACTCTGCTGATCTCTTTTAAAAGCATCTTCAACAAAACTTTTAATTGCAGTCAACATTCCGGCAATCATGTCTTCATCAATACTTTCTTGTTTAGAAATGCTAGAAATAATTAAACCCGAACCTTTTTCAATAACAAAAATCTGTTCAATATTGGGTTCATTTAGCTCAGCAATAAGCATATCTTGTTCAGAAACTCCGGTGAATTTTGATAACACTTTTCGTTTAATTCCTTTGTATGAAAGTGTGTTTTGAATTTGATAATTGATATTGTCCGACAAGACTTTCATCTCTTGTTGGATGTATTTTTTTATCATTTTACCAATTATCGGGAATAAAATTTCTACTACTTTATCTTGCGAATTTTTAATTTCCGATGATAATGCTTTAGTTATTGTAGGTCCAAGTTTTTCAGGAATTTCCTCAGTATAAGTTTCTAGCTTTTTATTTATAATGCTATCTACTTTTGACGAAAGTTTTTCTGGTGTATTGATTGTGTCTTCAATTGCATCCAGTTTTTCGAGAATATTTTGCGCAAAATCTCTGTCCTCATTAAGAAGAAGTTCTTTGAGCTTAATTAATTTCTCTGAATCAGTCATAGAAAATGATTAGTCTTTCATAATCTTTTCACCCATAGAAACCAGCAATGTTCCAAGTAAGTTTCTGTCGACTTTTTTATGATTTAACTCATCCGTTTTATCATTCATACTGTTCTCTAAATCAGTAATTCTAATGTTTAAATCGGTAGCCAAATTATCGATCGTTGCGTTTAATTCTTTACGAGTTTCGGCAATGAAGTCTTCCAGCTCTTCTTTTCTTTTTTCGACGTGGTTTTTAATCGATTGAAATTCTTGATCAATTTGTTGAATATTTTCACCAAAAATCAAGTTTTTGATAGCTTCCAATCTTTGTGAAGATTCCAACGGATTTACCGCAGCAACTTCTGTCTCTTTAGGTTGATTTTTAGACATAAAAGTAAAGTAGTTTTGTTTAAAAAATGTTTGCAAATTTAGCAATTTTCTTTCAACTACGCTACACTTCAACCGTTTATGTTGCTGTAGAAATTGTTCTACAAAACTGACGCTTTCATAAACTCTTCTGCTTTTTCCACCATATTAAAACTACCACAGAAAAAAGGAACGCGCTGATGCAATTCTGTTGGTTGAATTTCCATTATTCTGGTATAACCATCTGAGGCTTTTCCACCTGCTTGTTCTGCAATAAAAGCCATTGGATTACATTCATAAAGTAAACGTAGTTTCCCTTTTGGAGCTTTAGAACTTGTTGGATAAATATAAATTCCACCTTTAATCATGTTTCTATGGATATCGGAAACCAAACTTCCAATATATCTTGAAGTATAAGGTCTATCACCCTCTTCTAGCTGACAATATTTCAAATAATCTTTAACTCCTTGCGGAAAATGAACATAATTTCCTTCATTTATAGAATATATAGTACCGTCTTTTGAAAATTTCATGTTAGGATGCGAAAGATAAAATGTTCCTATTGCCGGATTTAAAGTAAACCCATTTACACCATGACCTGTTGTGTAAACCAACATGGTTGAAGTGCCATAAATCACATAACCAGCAGCTACTTGTTGTGTTCCTGGCTGAAGAAAATCTTCACTAGTAACCGGAGTTCCAACAGGAGTTTTTCTTCTAAAAACCGAAAAAATGGTGCCAACCGAAACATTAACATCAATATTAGACGAACCATCTAGTGGATCCATCAAAACCACGTATTTATTACTATGACTATTATCACTTCCAGCAACGGTAATAAAATCATCGTTTTCTTCAGATGCAATTCCGCACACAATTTCACGATTAATTAGCGTTTGAATAAAAACTTCATTCGCGTAAACATCTAATTTTTGTTGGTCTTCGCCTTGAATATTTTGTTCGCCTGCAGCACCAACAATATCAACCAATCCTGCTTTATTTACTTTGTAATTTACGACTTTTGCTGCCAATCGAATTGAGTTAATTATTCGTGATAATTCCCCAGATGAATACTGAAAAGCATTTTGGTTTTCAATGATAAATTCTCCTAGAGTAGTGTTGCGTGTTTCCATTACGAAATCGTTGTAGTTATGGTGCAAATATCGTTTTTTTTATCAAAATTTAATGATTTTGGAGTAAATATTATTCTACATTTTTTTATCGAACTTATTTTATCTTTGCAATTCAATTTTTTAAATGAAATACAATGAAAAACACATCCTTTTTTGCAATTTTACTCATAGTAACTTTATCTTTTTCTAAAGCAAATGCACAGATTAATTTAGGTGAAAAAGCACTTGGTGCACTTCAAAACGGCATGGCAAGTTTTACTTTTTCTAATGAAGATGCTGCTAAATTATCAAAAGAAGCCGTTAGAAAAATGGATTCTACAAATGTTGTTGCTGGACCAAAAGATGGTTATACCATTAGATTGAATAGAATTTTTGGAAAACACGCTAACGAAAGTGGACTAACTTTAAATTACAAAGTATATCTAACCAAAGATGTTAATGCATTTGCAACGGCCGATGGAAGTGTTCGCGTATTTTCTGGATTAATGGACATTATGGACGACAATCAATTGTTGGCTGTTATTGGTCATGAAATTGGTCACGTTGCCAATCAAGATTCTAAAGATGCAATGAAAGCAGCCTACAGAAAAGCAGCTTTAATTGGAGCAGTTTCATCACAATCTGACAAAATTGCAAAACTAACAGACAGTCAATTAGGGCAAATTGGAAATGCTATTTTAGATAGTAAATTCAGTAGAAAACAAGAATCTGAAGCCGACGCATTTTCTTATGAATTCTTAAAAAGAAACAAATATGATGTAAATGCTGAGCAAGCAGCTTTTGAAATTTTAGCAAAAATGAGTGAAGGTGGTTCTGATTTTTTAACCCAAATGATGAGTTCGCATCCTGACCCAACAGTTAGAGCAGAAACAGCAAAATCTAGAGCAGAAGCAGACGGATTATATAAACCATATATTCAAAAATCAATCAACAATAAAGCTACTGCAACAAAAACTCCAGTTAAAAAAGCTCCGAAAAAGAAAAAATAATTTTCTAAAACTACGATTATAAAATCCCAAAATTCAAATCACTTGGATTTTGGGATTTGTTTTTTACTTTTACCATAATTACATTATTTTGAAACTTATGATTATTAGAAAAGCAACTCCTGCCGATATGAATTCGGTTTTAGACTTGATAAAAGAACTAGCTGTTTTTGAAAAAGAACCGAATGCTGTTATAGTAATAGTTGACGATTTAGTAAAAGATGGTTTTTCAGAAAATCCATTATTTCAATGTTTTGTTGCAGAAATTGATGAAGAAATAATTGGAATTGCACTGTATTATTACCGCTATTCTACTTGGAAAGGGAAAACAATTCACCTAGAAGATTTAATTATACGAGAAAGCAAACGCGGAACTGGCGCTGGATTTGCATTATATAGTGAAATCATTCGTCAAGGAAAACGTGACAATGTACGTCGAATTGAATGGGCAGTTCTAGATTGGAATACTCCAGCAATAGAATTCTACAGAAAAACTGGAGCAAAAGTACTAGACGATTGGCGTGTTGCGCAAATGGATGAACAAGGAATTGATGAATTTTTAAAGACCAATCCATAAAATTATCTGATTTAAAACGATTTTAAAATTCAGTTTTTTTAAATTTGTACGATATTTAAAATTTACTCTTTAAAATCTAATTATGAGAATTTTCAAATTTGGTGGTGCATCGGTAAAAGATGCTGATGGAATTAAAAATGTATTTGATGTTTTACAAAAAGTAGGTCACGACGATGTACTAATTGTGATTTCTGCAATGGGAAAAACAACCAATGCATTGGAGATTGTAATCAAAAATTATTTCGAAAAATCGAATGAATTCAATGCTTCACTTCAAGAAGTTAGAAAATACCACAACCAAATTTTATTAGACTTGTTTGAAAACGAAGATCACGATGTATTTTTTACAGTCAACAGTCATTTTGCCGATTTGGAGTACTTTTTGAGAAGCAATAAATCACCAAATTACAATTTTGTTTACGACCAAGTTATCAGTTTTGGAGAAATTGTTTCAACAACGATTGTCAGCCATTATTTTAACGAAAAAGGGCTAAAAAACAACTGGATTGATGTTAGAAATTTTATAAAAACCAACGCAACCTATAGAGATGCAGAAGTTGATTGGGAGCAAACTCAAAAACTGATTTCAAAAGGCATTAAGAAAAAAGCATTAAATATCACACAGGGATTTTTAGGTTCCGATGAAAACAATTTCACAACTACTTTAGGTCGTGAAGGTTCCGATTATACTGCTGCAATATTCGCCTATTGCTTAAGTGCTGAAAGTGTTACTATTTGGAAAGACGTTCCTGGTGTAATGAATGCCGATCCAAGATATTTTGAAAATGCAATTTTGTTAAATCAAATTTCCTATCGTGAAGCTATCGAATTGGCATTTTATGGAGCAACTGTAATTCACCCAAAAACGCTACAGCCTTTACAGAAAAAAGAAATTCCACTTTATGTAAAGTCATTTATAAATCCGCTTTTACCTGGAACTTCTGTTTCTAAAGGCGCCGATTTAGACCCGAAAACTTCTTGTTTCATAATCAAGAAAAACCAGTTATTAATTTCGCTTTCGTCTATTGATTTCTCGTTTATTATGGAGGAAAACATCAGTGAAATTTTTGCTCTTTTCCACCAATTCAAAATGAAAGTAAGTCTGATTCAAAATTCAGCTATTAGTTTTTCGGTTTGTATTGAAGATAAATTTGGAAATTTTAATGACTTGAAAGCGATTCTTGCTAAAAAATTCAAAGTTTCTTACAACGAAAATGTATCGCTTTACACCATCAGACATTTCACCAAAGAAGCAGCCGAAATGGTTGAAAAAGATAAAGAAGTGCTATTGAGACAACTTTCTAGAGAAACGATGCAGGTTGTAACTAAAGAGTAGTTTTTCAAAATCATTTTTCCAATAATAAATACTACTTTTGACATTTAAGAGTTATCTTATTTATGTTGAAAAATAGTTTTTTATGGGCATTTTTATTTTGTTTTTCGAGCGTTTTAGCTCAGGAAATTGAAACGCCATATAAAAACAAAAAAATTCTGTTTTCAAAAGATACAATTTCCATTGACAATGTAAGTATCAACCAGTCATTTTTCAAAATTCTTGACAAACAAGGAAAACCCATTGATACTTCTTTTTATAAAATTGATTTCAAAAAAGCCAAATTGATTTTTAAAAACAATTATGTTTCCAATGATTCTATTACAATTCGATATTTAAAATTTCCAGAATTTCTTACCAAAACTTACTCAATTTACGATGATGCACGAGTGGTTCCGAACGAAGCAGGAAATTTATACATCGTAAAAAGAGACAACATTAAACCATTCAAACCATTCGACGGATTGAACACTTCGGGAAGTATTACACGAGGAATTACTGTTGGGAACAATCAAAATTCTACAGTAAATTCCAATCTCGATTTGCAAATTACCGGTAAGATTTCCAACAAAGTGTCACTTCGAGCTTCCATTCAAGACAGTAATATTCCGCTACAAAATGGTGGTTATTCACAAAAATTAGATGAATTTGATCAAATTTTTATTGAACTTTTTTCAGATAAATGGAACATTCGCGCCGGAGATTTATTTCTAGAAAACCGACAATCGCATTTTTTGAATTTCAACAAAAAAGTACAAGGTTTATCGACGCATTTCACTTTTGGAACACCCGAAAACAAAACCGAAATTTTTGCAGCAGGCGCTGTTGTCCGTGGTCAATATGCCAAAAGTAATTTTGTTGGTCAAGAAGGAAATCAAGGTCCGTATAAACTTCGAGGAAACAATGGCGAATTGTATGTATTAGTAATTTCTGGTTCAGAGCGAGTTTATGTCAATGGGATTCTATTAAAGCGAGGAGAAAACAACGATTATGTAATCGATTATAATGCTGGTGAAATCAAATTTACATCACTTTTTCCAATTACTTCTGAAATGCGAATTGCTATTGAATACCAATATTCCGACCGAAGTTACACACGATTTGTAACTTATGGAGGCGTAACACATCAGGAAGAAAAATGGAGTTTGGGTGGTTATTTGTATTCTGAAAGTGATGTAAAAAATCAACCTTTGCAGCAAAATTTATCAAGCGAACAGGTTGCAATTCTTCAAAATGCTGGTGATGATACTGCTTTAATGAATGCACCTTCTGCTTATGTTGATTCGTATTCTGAAAATAAGATTTTGTATAAAAAAATAAGTATTGGTGGCGTTGAAGTTTTTCAATATTCGAATGTTTCAACCGACGTTTTGTATAATGTGAAATTCACTTTAGTCGGAACTAATCTTGGAAATTATATACTTACCAGTAATGCAACTGTTGGAAAAATTTACGAATATATTGCGCCAATTGGCGGAATATCACAAGGAAATTATGAACCAATAACTAGATTAATTGCTCCAACCAAAATTCAAATTGCTACAATTTTAGGAAAATTCAATCCATCTGAAAAAACCTCGGTCGATTTTGAATTAGGAATCAGCAACAACGATTTGAATTTGTATTCGAAAATTGACGATACTAACAACAAAGGAATTGCCTCTAAATTCAATGCCAAACAACGCGTTTTTTCAGGAAAATTTACTATTGATGCCTTTGCCAATTACCAATTGATTCAGAATAATTTCAAAACCATTGAACGATTGTTTACTATTGAATTTAACCGCGATTGGAATTTAACCGCTATTTCTGGAACACAAAGTCTGCTTGTTTCGGGATTGAATTTTGACTTTAAAGAAAAAGGGGTTGCTAAATATCAGATTGAAAAGTTAGATTTTTCGAATAATTTTTCGGGAACACGACATATTGTGCAAGGGAATTTTAAAACCAAAAATCTTTCGTTTCAACAAAATAGTAGTTATTTAAAAAGTTCGGGAAGTATTTCAAATACTACTTTTTTACGAAATCAAACAAGAGGAAAATATCATTTTAAGAAAAATTGGATTGGTTCGAGTTTTCGATTGGAAGACAATCAAGAAAAGTTGGTGGCAACCAATCAATTTTCTACTTTAAGTCAGCGTTTTAGTGAAGTTGGTGCGTTTATCGGTCGTGGTGACAGCACGCGCGTGTATGCAGAAATGGGTTATTTACACCGTAATAATGACAGTTTACAATCGGGATTTTTAAAACGTGTAAATTCGTCAAGTTCTTATTATTTGAAGTCAAAATTTATTCAAACTCAAAAAACAAATTTGTCTGTTTTTGTAAATTACCGACGATTAACCTTTACAGATGCAACCAAATCAACTGAACCATCATTGAATTCACGTCTGTTATATAATGACAATTTTTTTAGTCAGATGATTCAAACGAATACTGCTTATGAAAATGCTTCTGGAACGATTGCTCAACAAGAATTCACTTATTTACAGGTAAATTCCGGACAAGGAGTTTACATGTGGAACGATTATAATGGCGACGGAATTCAGCAATTGCAAGAGTTTGAAGTGGCGCCATTTCTCGATTTAGCCAAATATGTTCGAGTGTTTCTTCCCAATCAAATATTTGTAAAAACCCACCAAAATAAATTTTCACAATCGGTGACTTTAAGTCCGTTTAAATGGAATAACAAAAAAGGTGTAAAAAAATTGATTTCCTATTTCTACAACCAAACAGCGTTTTCATTGGATCGCAAAATCGAACGCAATTCAGACAATTTTAACTTGAATCCGTTTACCACAAATGATGACAATTTATTAGGTTTAAATACCAGTTTTAGAAACAGTTTATTTTATAATCGTGGCAAACAAAAACATTCTGTAACTTATACTTATTTAGAAAGCCGTGTTAAAAGTTTGCTTTCTATTGGATCGCAAGAAAACAATTCCAGTTCCAATCAATTGCAATATGCTCATTTGCTTCAAAAAAGTTGGCTGTTCAATTTGGATTTAACTGAATCTGAATCCAATAGCATTTCTGACAATTATTCCAGTCGAAATTTTAAACTAAACAGTTATTTGTTAGCTCCAAAAATTTCTTATTTGTTTTCAAACAACAAGAGTTTGTCTTTATTTTATGAATTCAAAAACAAAGAAAACCTTATAAATGATAAAGAAACATTGAAGCAACAACGCATTGGATTGTCCTTTAATTATTCGGGACAAAATAAAATTACTGTTAATGGTGAACTTTCATTGTATAACAATGACTTTGTTGGAAACCAAATTTCTCCAGTAGCTTTTCAAATGTTAGAAGGATTACAAGCTGGTAAAAACAGTACTTGGAGATTATTGTTGCAAAAAAATCTAACACAATATTTAGATATTAACATCAATTATCAAGGGCGAAAATCAGACACTAGCAACACCATTCACACAGGGAATGTGCAGTTGCGAGCCTTTTTTTAATGTCATAATAATTCTACAGACAACTTCTTTATATGGAATGATTGTTGTTAAATATAATTTGATTAATTTTAATCTTTAATAACCAAAATTAGAAATCAAATGAAAAAATTATTAGTATTGTGTTTTGTATTTGTATTTTCAAATACATTTTTTGCTCAAGATTTAAAAGAAAAAGTATCGAAAGCGAAAGCAAAAACTGAGAAAGCAGTTGCAGACAAAAAAGAAAAAGCAGACAAAGTAAAAGACGAAGCTAAAAAAGCTAAAAAAGACGCTGACAAAGAAGCGAAGAAAGCAGAAAAAGAAGCTAAAGCAAATGCTAAAAAAGCTAAAAAGGATGTCGAAGAAAAAGTAGCGAAAACTGAGAAAAAAGTAAAAGCTACAAAGGAGAAAGCTACAAAAGAAGTTGAAGAAAAAGCTGGGAAACTAAAAAAAGACGGAACTCCAGACAAACGTTTTAAAGACGCTACAACTAAAGAAGTAAAAGCAAAAACAACTAAAACTGCTAAAGACGTTGAAATAAAAACTACAAAGGCAACTAAAGATGTGAAAGAAAAAGTTGCTAAAGTTAAAAAAACAGCAGCCGAAGAAAAAGCAGATATGACAGAAACGTCTGCTTCAAAAGCAGCAGAGAAAAAAGTTGCTGACAAAGTAACTGGCGAATATAAAGGTAAAAAAGTATTCACTGGACCAAGAGGCGGAAGATATTATATCAACAAAAACGGAAATAAAACTTATATTTCTGACGATAAATAAAAATAAATTTGTGATTGAAAAATTTGAAAGCGTAACACCAAAAATGTTATGCTTTTTTTGTTTAACTTTTGTCTTCAAAAGCACTCCGAAAACTTAACGAAAATAACCGGCTGGAAGTATAAATCCCTTATTTTTAGGGATTTTTTGATTTTTTAACGTTTGTAAACATCTGTTAAACAATGTTTTACAGAAAATACCGAAAGTAGCATATTTCTTACGCATTGTTAAAAACTAAAGCCGATTGTGAATAAGTTTGACTTTCATTTCTGTTTAAAATTGACAATCTTTGTAACAGTTGAAATAAGTTAAAAAAACCTTAATAAAAACCACAATTATGTCTTTCGTAGAACCTATTCTTAAAGAAAATAAAGATCGCTTTGTAATTTTCCCGATTAAGCATCAAGATATTTGGGAATGGTACAAAAAACAAGAAGCGTGCATTTGGACTGCAGAAGAAATTGATTTGCATACCGATTTGAACGATTGGAATAATAAGTTAAATGATGATGAAAAATATTTCATCAAACATATTCTTGCTTTCTTCGCAGCATCTGACGGAATTGTAAATGAAAATTTAGCCGAAAACTTCGTTAGTGAAGTGCAATATCCCGAAGCCAAATTTTTCTATGGTTTTCAAATAATGATGGAAAACATTCACAGTGAAACTTATTCATTATTAATCGATACTTACGTAAAAGACGAAGCCGAAAAACATGAATTATTTCATGCAATCGAAACTTTTCCTGCCATCAAAGAAAAAGCAGATTGGGCTTTAAAATGGATTGAATCAGATTCATTTGCAGAACGTTTAATTGCTTTTGCCGCTGTTGAAGGGATATTCTTTTCAGGTTCATTTTGTTCGATTTATTGGTTAAAAAAACGTGGATTGATGCCAGGCTTGACTTTTTCTAACGAATTAATTTCTCGAGACGAAGGAATGCACTGTGATTTTGCTGTTCATTTACACACACATCACATTATAAATAAAGTTCCAAAAGGAAGAATCAAAGAAATTTTAACTGATGCTTTAGATATCGAACGAAAGTTCATAACTGAATCGCTCCCAGCAAGCTTGATTGGAATGAATGCCGTTTTAATGACGCAGTATTTAGAATTTGTTACCGATAGATTACTGGTAGAATTAGGTTGCGAAAGAGTATACAACTCATCCAATCCATTCGATTTTATGGACATGATTTCGCTTCAAGGAAAGACCAATTTCTTTGAAAAACGCGTTGCCGAATACCAAAAAGCTGGAGTTATGAACTCTGATGCTGAATCTAGTAAAATTAGCTTTGATGCAGATTTTTAATTATAAGCCACAAAAAAAATTAGCCGCAAAGGCTCAAAGGCTCAAAGAAAAATTAATGATTTGCAAAGTCTATAATTATATTCTCATTGCAAAATAAAAACCTTTGCGACCTAGTGTCTTCGTGGCAAAAAAACAGATTACAAATAACCCGAAATAGCAAAGGGATTTTCTATTTCACAAAAAAACAAAACTTATGTACGTAGTAAAAAGAGACGGTCACAAAGAACCGGTAATGTTTGACAAAATCACCGATAGAATTAAAAAACTATGCTATGGTTTAAATGACAGAGTAGATGCAGTAAAAGTAGCCATGCGAGTGATTGAAGGGCTGTATGATGGAGTAACTACGTCAGAATTAGATAATCTTGCAGCAGAAACAGCAGCATCTATGACTATTTCGCACCCTGATTATGCGCAATTAGCGGCAAGAATCGCAATATCAAATTTACATAAAAACACCAACAAATCATTCTCTGAAACGATGAATGAAATGTATAATTATGTAAATCCAAGAAATGGTCAAGTAGCACCATTATTATCCGAAGAGGTTCATACTGTAATTCAAGAAAATGCAGAATTCTTAAATTCTCACATTATATATAACCGTGATTTTAACTACGATTACTTTGGTTTCAAAACATTAGAACGTTCGTATTTGTTAAAAATAAATGGTAAAATAGTTGAACGACCACAACACATGTTGATGCGTGTTTCTGTTGGAATTCACTTAAACGATTTGGAATCGGTAATTGAAACTTACGATTTAATGTCGAAGAAATTCTTCACACATGCCACGCCAACGTTATTCAATGCTGGAACTCCAAAACCTCAAATGTCATCTTGTTTCTTGTTAACTATGAAAGACGACAGTATTGACGGAATTTATGATACATTGAAACAAACGGCAAAAATCTCTCAATCGGCTGGCGGAATCGGATTAGCAATTCATAATGTTCGTGCAACTGGTTCTTATATTCGTGGTACTAATGGAACTTCTAACGGAATTGTTCCAATGTTACGCGTTTTCAATGATACGGCTCGTTATGTAGATCAAGGTGGCGGAAAACGTAAAGGAAGTTTTGCTATTTATTTAGAAACTTGGCACGCAGATATTTTTGATTTTCTTGATTTGAAAAAAAATACAGGAAAAGAAGAAATGCGTGCAAGAGATTTATTCTTCGCAATGTGGACTTCCGATTTGTTTATGAAACGTGTAGAAGCCGATACAACTTGGACCTTGATGTGTCCTAATGAATGTCCAGGATTAGACGATGTTTATGGCGACGAATTTGAAACGCTTTACACTTCATATGAAGAAAGAGGAAAAGGAAGAAAAACAGTTAAAGCACGTGAACTTTGGGAAAAAATTCTAGAATCACAAATTGAAACTGGAACTCCATATATGTTGTACAAAGATGCAGCAAATAGAAAATCCAACCAAAAGAATTTGGGGACTATTCGTTCGTCAAACTTGTGTACCGAAATCATGGAATACACTTCTGCCGATGAAGTTGCAGTTTGTAATTTAGCATCTATCTCGTTACCAATGTTTGTTGAAAACGGAAAATTCAATCACGAATTGTTATATAATGTAACAAAACGTGTAACAAGAAACTTGAATAAAGTAATTGATAGAAATTATTATCCGGTAAAAGAAGCAGAAAATTCAAACATGCGCCATCGTCCAATTGGTCTTGGTGTTCAAGGTTTAGCTGATGCTTTTATCATGATGAGAATGCCGTTTACAAGTGACGAAGCAAAACAAATGAATCAAGAAATTTTTGAAACATTATATTTTGCAGCAGTTACCGCTTCTATGGAAATGGCTAAAGAAGAAGGTCCATATTCAACTTTCAAAGGCTCTCCAATTTCTGAAGGTCAATTTCAACATAATCTTTGGAATATTAAAGATGCGGAACTTTCTGGTCGTTGGGACTGGGCAAGTTTGAGAAAAGAAGTAGTAGAACATGGTGTACGAAACTCCTTATTAGTTGCGCCAATGCCAACAGCTTCAACATCACAAATTCTTGGTAACAACGAAGCTTTTGAACCGTATACTTCAAATATTTATACACGTCGTGTACTTTCTGGAGAATTCATTGTAGTAAACAAACATTTATTAAACGATTTAGTAGAAAGAGGTTTGTGGACAGAAACGTTGAAACAAGAATTGATGCGAAATAATGGTTCTGTTCAAGATTTGGAAATTCCAGAAGATTTGAAAGAATTGTACAAAACAGTTTGGGAAATGTCTATGAAAGACATTATAGATATGTCACGACAAAGAGGTTATTTCATTGACCAGTCGCAATCGTTGAACTTGTTTATGCAAGATGC
>CANCFZ010000027.1 GCA_947377425.1 Flavobacteriaceae bacterium | reverse complement strand
TCAACAATGGCGTGGTTAGTAGAAAAAGGCATCAATAAATCAAGATTAACAGCTAAAGGTTATGGTGAATCACAATTAGTAAACAACTGCGGTTGTGAACCAACAAATGAATCAACATGCACCGAAGAACAACATCAAGCTAATAGAAGGTCAGAATTTATTATTACTAAGTTGTAAAAGAAAATAAATACGAAGTATAAAAAAATTCACCAATTAGACTGAACCCAAAAGTTTGGACAAATTTATAATTAATTTTGATAATAATGAGCTCGATATTGTATCGGGCTCATTTTGTTTAAATTTGATTTAATTCTTACGTTGTTGTAATAGTTTATATATTGTTTAATTTCCCGCTTTAGTTCATCTAAACTTGCAAATTTTTGTATGTAAAACAGTTCAGATTTTAATATTCCGAAGAAATTTTCAATAATTGCATTATCTAAACAGTTTCCTTTTCTAGACATACTTTGATTAATTCCTTTTTCTTTTAACAAGTATTGATATTGTTTCATTTGATATTGCCAGCCTTGATCTGAGTGTAAGGTCAGATTAGTGTTGTTGGGTATTTTTTTAAATGCTTTTTTTAAGCATCATAACTACTTGATTAAAAACGGGTCTTTCTGTTAGTTCATAACTAATTATTTCTTGATTGAATAAGTCAATAATAGGCGATAAATACAATTTCTTTCCAGAGATATTAAATTCGGTTATATCGGTTGCCCATTTTTGATTTGGAGCTTCCGCTTTAAAATTCCTTTTTAAAAGATTTGGAGCTATTTTACCTTGTTCCCCTTTATATGATTTGTATTTCTTCACTCTAATTAAGCTTTTTAGTCCTAATAGCTTCATTAATTTTAAAACGGTTTTATGGTTGATACCTATTCCTTATATTGTTTAATTCATCTGTTATCCTCCTGTATCCATAGCGACCTTTATGGTTGTGATAAATGGATTTTATCAACTCTTTGATCACTTGATATTTATCAATGGATTTACTTTGCTTTTGGTAATAATAAAAATTACTTCGTGCCATATTAGTTTGATTTAAAAGTAAATTCAAATCAAATTTATGCCTTAACTCCATTATGGCTTGCGCTTTCTGGCTTTCTCTTCAGCTTGAATTAAGGCTTGTAACTTTTTTAGCAATTCGTTTTCACAACGCAGTGCTTCAATCTCTAAAAGAAGTTCCTCTTCTCTTGTAAGGGGTTTGTCCGATTTTCGTTTTTTTCGTTTCTTAGTATCCATAGATTTTGGTCTGCCTCTTGGTTTTTGTTGTAAGCCTACTAAACCAAAATTAGCAAAATCTTTCTTCCATTTAACAATAATAGCTGCATCAGGGATGTTAAATCTTATAATTGAATCTCTCAGGGATAGTAAATCCTTATCAATAGCTTTTAAAGCCTTCAATTTAAAACTTACCGAGTAACTCTGGTTATTTCTTGGTAACAAACCAATACAGCCATATTGCCTATAAAATCCAACCCATTTTCGAATGTTAGATTCATTTACCCCTTTTTGATTAGAAACATAATTACAAGAATAATGCTTTTCTAATACTAATTTTACACATTCAAGTTTAAATGCATAATCATATTTTACTTTTCTTTCCATAAAAATACCCCCAAATAGTGTCTAACTTTTTGGGGGCAGTCTAAGTTGAGGATTTTTTGTTTTATATAATTGAAACATTTTATTTAATAACTATTTTTTTTGTTGCAATTTTTCCTTCTGAAGCTACATTTAATAAATAAATTCCTTTTTCAAGTTGGCCTAAATTTATTTCTTGATAGAATGAAAGATTTGAATTTTTATAATCGTTTGTAAAACATTTTCTACCTCTCATATCAAATAATTCAACTTTTACATCATCGGACGTTGTTAGATTAATAGTAACAATTCCATTAGTTGGATTAGGAGTTACTTCAAATTGTTCAAATTTATTTTGTTGATTATTTAAAACATACGTTCCAGAAACTACAAAGTTGTCTATAATAACTCCTTCATTAGTTACTCCTGGATCAGAAACAAAATTAAACCTAAATATAATATTTGATTGAGGAGTTGCACCTCCATAACCAAAATCAGGCATACTCCAACTGAAATTAGTTTTAGTACTTACAGTTCCTGTCCATTGAGCACCTACACAATTTTCACAATTTGTTGTATTAGGCGTATTAGAACTATTATACCAAGTTGGAACAGATGTAGTATCCCCAAGAACAGACCAACTAGAGCCACCATTAGTTGTGTATTCTAAATTGATAAAATCAAAATCAGCTTCTAAATCAAAAGCCATATCAAATTTAATTGAAGGGTTTTGATACTGAGTTAAATCATAACATTGTGATACTAAGTAAGATGTTGTATTGTCAGGATAATTTCCTAAAAGATTTGTTCCATATACATTTGAACCTCCAGCTACCGCACTTGTCAATATAGAACCTGCTGCTTGACCTCTTTGCCATAAATTATTGGTATTTCCTTTGTCAAATGTGATTAGATTATTGGTAGCTGTTTCAAAAGAATTTATAGTATTAACAACACCAGAATCATTTACTAAAAACAATGTGCTTTTAGAGTTGTTAGTACTGTTTCCATCGCTAGTTGTTGTGGTTGTAATCGCAATAGTATGTGTACCTCTCGATAAAGCTCCTATTGTAATAGGATAATTAATTGTTTGACAAGCTGTAAGGTTTCCTGTCCAAGTTAAATTAGTAGCAGTTCCTCCATCAATAGTATAAGAAATAGTTGCAGAAGTAACAGCGTTAGTTCCTGTGTTTTCAAAAGTAACAATTGGTGTATTTATTGTCCCACAGGCAACATTAAGCGGCTGGACTATTTTTTTAAGAGCAATATCTATAGGATAACCTATATATTGATTTCCAACATTTACGGCATACCAAGCATTGGTAACTGCAATAACTTCTGGACTTGAACCACAATATAAATTATTTGCTACTTCAAGTGTTGCATTTCTCATATCTAAATAAGTTGCATTTGAAGTCAAATAATCTCTTTCTGCATAATAAACAATTTGTGATGATTTTGTCATTCCTATTCCAGTAACTGAATAGGTGTGTGGTGTAGGTGCATTATTAGTTCCTGATTTTCCTGCTGTAACTATATAAAACCAGTGATTCATTACACCACTATTGTTATGAACTCCACATTGATCATTAGAACTTGAAGGTGTACACGAGCCTTCATCTCCGGTAGTTGTCCAATTAGTTCCTAAATAAGTATCCGGATTTCCTTTAGTTGTTGGGTTACTCATGCTTCTAAAAGGATTTCCTGAAGTACTTAAATCTTCCGCAATTGTCCATACAGCCGCAAGTGGTGTGCCTGTTAAAGCTCCGGTTCTTCCATAATGTTCAATACAAGCACCCCAAATATCAGACAAACCTTCATTGATAGCTCCCGATTGATTTTGATATGCTAAATTAGCAGTAGCAGAGCAAATTCCATGTCCAATTTCGTGTCCACATACATCAATGCATGTTAGGATAGATGTTGAAGTATTTCCGTCTCCATAAGACATAACTGTTCCGTTCCAAAAAGCATTAACTAAACTACTAGTAGCCACAGAACGATAATGAACATAACTTTTTAAAGCAGTTCCTTTATCATCATAACTGTTTCTGTTGAAATTATTTTTCCAAAAATCATACGTCATTTCTGCACCCCAATGTGCATCTAAAGCTCCAATATCTTTATTTGTATTATTAAATTCGGCGGTTGTCCAATCATTATTTATATCTGAAAAATTGGTTGTTGGATAACTTACTGTTCGAGCACTATTAAAAGTTTGAATTCCACCACCGCGAGTATCATCTTTTAAAATATACTTGTTAGTGCCAATATCAAAAGTGGTTTTTATAGACCTACTTCCACTATATTTAGTATTATTTGCAGTTCCAGTTACCGATACAGATGTTGCTACAGATGATTCATCTTTGGTTTCTATATTTTGAACATGTTTAATGATTGGATTTTGATAAATTATCTTTCCAGAACTGGCATCAACATATATCTCATCTCTTGCTAAGGGCTCGGTTGTATAGATGTCAAATTTGTATGCTAAATTGAGTTCTCCAGTTTTTACATTTGGTAAAATTAGCAAATCACCTGTTGGTTTTTTATAATTTAAAGCTATGGCATCTTCTTTAGAATCCCAAAGATATTTTGCGTCTTTTTTTGAATTCAAAATGATGTTTAAAGCATCAGTATTACTAATAGATGGCATTAAGTCAAGATTTGAAGCATTATAAACTTCTCCATTTATCATATAAACTTCATTGTCTAGGCTATGTGTAATAATAACTCCAAACTCAATTTTTAATCCTTTATAGAATTGCTGAAAATGTTCATGTGTTCTTCCTGATTCATCTGTATTAGAATAAATAGGTAGATAACTATTAGTTTTATCTAATTTATTTTTAGATTTTAATTGAGCAATTGCTTGAGATTTTTCAATAGGGGTGTCAAATCGAACAACAGTTTGAATAGTTTCATTATCTCTCAAAGACTTGTTGTTTTGTCCATTTACTATTTGTAAAAACAGTATTGTAAAAAAGATAAATAGTTTGTTAACTTTCATGTAATTAAGTATTTGTGGTATTTTGGTTCAAATATAAGGATTAAAATTAATTTAAAATGTTAAGGTTTTTTCACTGCTTAAATTAAGAGTGTATTAAAAAATATTTTAAACACCAAATTGTCTCAAATGATGATCGATATGTTTCCACATTAATTTGTCCCAATCTTCATAACTCATTTTTCCCCAAAAAGGATGATTTAGTACTGTTATGGCATTTTTTCCTTCATTTGAAAACCGACTAAATTTTTGAATTAAATCATTCTTTGCAGATTCAAATTCATATTTATCAGTAAAAATAAATTCTTTAGCAGTTGGACTATTATGCTGAAATTCACTATTGAACACCTTATTTTTAACAAGTTTTCCTAATATTTTCATCATCAAATTAACTTTTATTTCTTTTTGACCAAAAGCTATTTCAATTGCAGCTGTACAATGTTTAAACATTTGATCTACAGTCATTTTTCCCCATTCTGCCTCAGTTTCAGGAGTTAGTTTATTGATTCGTTCAATAATTGCTTCGTTAGAAGTTTTATCGTAAATAGAGTTCATAAATAGTTTGTTTAGTTTTATTCAAATGTACAATTTTACTGTTTATCTGCAATAATATATTAAATTTGCACCACAATTAAAAAACAAATAAAATGGAAAACGGAATATATGCTAAATTTAACACGACTAAAGGTGCTGTTTTAGTAAAGCTAACACATGATTTAACACCTGGAACTGTTGGAAACTTTGTAGGATTGGCAGAAGGACAATTAGAGAATAAAGTGAAGCCAATGGGAAAACCATATTATGATGGATTAAAATTTCACAGAGTTATTCCAGATTTTATGATTCAAGGTGGTTGCCCACAAGGAATTGGCTCTGGTGGACCAGGCTACAATTTTGAAGATGAATTTCATCCAAGTTTAAAACATGATAAACCAGGCGTTTTATCAATGGCAAATTCAGGTCCAGCAAGTAATGGTTCTCAATTTTTTATTACTCATGTTCCAACAAATTGGCTAGATAATAAACATACTATTTTTGGAAATGTTATTGAAGGTCAAGAAGTTGTTGATGCTATAGCTCAAGGTGATTTTATAGATTCGATTGAAATTCTTAGAGTAGGAGCAGAAGCTGAAAAATGGAATGCTATTGAGGCTTTTAGAACTTTTGAAGGGTCTAGATTAAAAAAAATCGAAGAAGCTAAAAAGTTAGCAGAAGAAACAATGGAAAAATTAGCCGCAGGTTTTGACAAAACTGAAAGCGGTTTACGTTATAAAATGATTCAAAAAGGAAATGGAAAACAAGCAGAAAACGGAAAAACTGTTGCAGTTCATTATGAAGGTTCTCTAGAAAACGGAAAAGTTTTTGATTCATCATATCCAAGAAAAAAACCAATTGAATTTAGACTTGGTCAAGGCCAAGTTATTGAAGGATGGGATGAAGGAATTGCATTATTAAAAGTTGGCGATAAAGCTCGATTTGTAATTCCATCTTATTTAGGATATGGAACTTCTGGTGCTGGAGGAGCAATTCCACCCAATGCAACTTTAGTATTTGATGTTGAATTAATGGATGTGAAATAAACTAAAATATTTGTTAAATAAATTAAAAGCTATCTTCGGGTGGCTTTTTTTGTTATTTTTACTTTACTAAACCAATAACTATGAAAACTAAAATTTTAACTATTGCACTTATTGCAATTGTACTTTACTCTTGTGGACCTTCAAAGGCAACCAAAATGGCAGAAGCTGAAAAAGCAGCTTTAATTGTGACACAAAATGAAGGCAAAGCACTTTATGAAAACAATTGTGCTAAATGCCATAAATTATATGATCCAGCAGGATATACAGCTGAAAAATGGACCGGAATTTTAAAATGGATGCAACCTAAAGCTAATATTACCGACGAACAAAGAACTAGTATTTACAATTATCTGGTTATGAATAAATAAAAAATGGCTGTGAAATTTTCACAGCCATTTTTTTATAAAATTATACTGTAAAACCATCAGGGAGTGAAACTCCTTTTTTGACAACAATAATACCATCTTTTATGGTGTACAAATCGGTGTTTGCATCTTTCAAATGTTTTCCTCCGTTGAGTTTTACATCATTGCCAATTTTGCAATTTTTATCTACAATTGTGTTGTTAATAAAGCATCGTTCACCAATTCCTATATTCACAATATTGTTGTAAATGTTATGGCTTATTTCATCTATGTTTTGATAATAATCATTACCCATTAAATAAGAATTTGTAATGATGGAATCACGATTAATTCTGGTTCGAATTCCAATTACAGAATGTTCTATTTTAGTTCCGTTTATTATGCAACCTTCTGCAATTATTGATTTATCAACAGTTGAACCGCCTGTTATTTTAGATGGTGGTAAAACTCTCGCACGAGTATAAATTTTACCTGAATTATCAAATAAATTGAACTTTGGAATATCATCGGTAAGTCCTAAATTGGCTTCAAAAAACGAATCTATATTCCCAATATCGGTCCAATATCCTTCATATTGATAACTTAGTATTTTATGTTTTCCAATAGCTTGTGGAATAATTTCTTTACCAAAATCTTTTGTTTCTTGGTTTGACATTAATTCGATTAGCAAATCTCGGTTGAAAATATAAATACCCATCGATGCTAAGTAATGTTTGCCTTCTGAAGCAGATTCTTCACTAACTTCCGAAGTCCATTCTGGTAACAAACTAGCATTTGGTTTTTCAATAAAAGAAGTAATAAAATTTTCAGAATCGGTTTTCAAAATCCCAAATTCTGGTGCTTCTTTTGCATTTACGGGTAACGTTGCAATTGAAATAGCTGCACCACTTTTTTGATGCGCAGCAATCATTTCATTAAAATTCATTTGATATAATTGATCGCCAGACAATATCAAAGCATAATCAAATTCATGATTCAAAAAATGATTCATACATTGCCTCACAGCATCTGCTGTTCCTTGAAACCAAGTTGGATTGTCTGGAGTTTGTTCGGCAGCCAAAATATCAACAAAAGCAGTACTAAAATGACTAAAATGATAAGTGTTTTTTATATGTTGATTTAACGATGCTGAGTTGAATTGCGTTAAAACAAACATTCGTTTAATATCAGAATTAATACAATTTGAAATTGGAATATCAACCAAACGGTATTTTCCAGCAATTGGAACAGCTGGTTTTGAACGACTTTCTGTTAATGGAGATAATCTTGAACCTTGTCCGCCACCTAAAATTATGGCTAATGTGCTTTTTTTCATTGCTGTTAAATTAATAATTGTTGTTTTATGCTTTCTCTTTTTCAAATTTTGAAATCACTTCTTGATAATAATTATAAGTAGTTTTTGCAATTGATTCCCAACTAAATTTTTCTAAAACTCGTTCTCTACCAGCTTTACCCATTTGGTTTGCCAGACTTTCATCATTCAATAAAATATTAATTTTTGAAGCAAATTCTTTCTGAAATTCTTCTGGATTCTTAGGGTTAAAATTAGTTCTCGAAACACTCTCTAACGGAATTAAATAGCCAGTTTTCCCTTCAATAATAATCTCAGGAATGCCACCAACTGAACTTCCAACAACTGGCGTTTCGCATGACATTGCTTCCAAATTTATAATTCCAAAAGGTTCATATAGTGATGGACATGCAAATACTCGCGCATGACTGTAAAGAACTTTTATTTTTTCACGTGGCAACATTTCCGAAATTAGAATTACTCCATCGCGTTGAGATTTCAATTCATTTATTAATGTTTCGGTTTCTGCAGCTATTTCTGGCGTATCAGGCGCACCAGCACATAGCACAATTTGACAATTTTTATCAAAATATTTTGCTGCCGAAATCAATTGAGAAATTCCTTTTTGACGCGTAATTCTTCCAACAAAAAGTACAAAAGGAACATCAGGATTAATCCCATATTCATTTAATAATTCCAAATCAAATGTTGGTTTGTAAAATTCAGGATCAATACCATTGTGAATTATAGTTACTTTTTCAGGATTAATTCCATAAGCTTCAATAACATCAGTTTTCATTTGTTGACTAACAGCAATTACACCATCAGCAGTGTTATAAGCATGATTTTCAAGCCATCTTGAAAGAAAATAACCATTTCCCAATTGTTCTACTTTCCAAGGTCGATGTGTTTCTAAACTATGTGTCGTGAGTATCAATGGAACTTGAAGTAATTCACGTGTAAAAATTCCAGCCAAATGAGTGTACCAAGTATGACAATGCACAACATCAGCTTGTAAAGTATGTTGCGACATTTCGACATTTTTGCTCAAATTGTGAAACATTTTAATATGCGGATTTGTAACGTCTTCCATTTTGGTTAAAGAAGATTGAATTCCGAGAACATTCATCGAATCTACTTGTTCGTTTTGCGTTCCAAAACAACGAACTTCTATTTCGGCTAATTTGGCTAATTCTTGACTTAAAAAATCTATATGAACTCCAGCGCCACCATATATATATGGAGGAAATTCATTTGTAAAAAGTGCTATTTTCATTGGATTAAAGTCAAATTAAATTTTCTATGTATAAAAGTATGAAATTTAATTGAGTGTATAAATTTTGATTAGATATAAAAACTATACATTTTTCAATTATTTGATTTCAAAAGTAAATTAGATTAATTTTGAAAGAAAATAAAGTTAAACTGATGAAAAATAATTTGAATTTGCAAGATTTTGAAAAGTTAGAAATGCGTGTAGGAACAATTATTGAAGTAAAAGATTTTCCAGAAGCTAGAAAACCAGCTTTTCAATTAACAATAGATTTTGGAAGTGAAATCGGAATCAAAAAATCATCAGCTCAAATCACAAAACGCTATTCTAAAGAAGATTTAATTGGAAAACAAATCATAGCAGTTGTAAATTTTCCAAAAAAACAAATTGGAAAATTCATGAGTGAATGTTTGGTGCTTGGTTCTGTAAACGAAGATGATATTGTATTATTGACTTCCGATTTAAATGTCGAAAATGGTTTACGAATTGCATAAAAAAATCCGAAAATTAATCTTCGAATTTAGGTTTATTTGAATTTAGACTTTTGTAAATATTAATTACAGCTAAAGTTATAAATAATATCGGTACAATGAGTTTTTTATATGTAAAATCTGAAGACGAAAAAGCTTCATAGATTACAAAGATCCAAAAAAACAGTAAAGTTATATTAATTTGTAATTTATATTTTATAAAAAAAATCATGGTTATCGGTTTAATTATATATCGTCAAAATCAATATCAGTAAAGCTTTTTTCAGTTTTATTTTCAGTTTCTGCTTCTTCTGAATGATATTCTTTTTTGAAATCTTTTTGATGTCTTTCAGAAATTACTTCTTCTCCTTTATTGTTTAAAACAAAAGAAGTCATTTGTTCTAAAATTTCTTTAAAAGCAGTAAAATCTTCTTTGTACAAATAGATTTTGTGCTTTTTAAAGTGAAACGAACCATCTTCTTCTGTAAATTTTTTACTTTCGGTAATGGTGATGTAATAATCGTCAGCTTTAGTGGCTCTTACATCAAAAAAATA
This sequence comes from Flavobacteriaceae bacterium, assembly GCA_947377425.1. GTDB lineage: Bacteria > Bacteroidota > Bacteroidia > Flavobacteriales > Flavobacteriaceae > Flavobacterium. The sequence continues at coordinate 6,956 of CANCFZ010000027.1, read as the reverse complement.
AGTTCTTCTTCCTGCTCTTAGTACTTTAGAAAAAATTTCGTCTTTTTCTAATAGGTCATTTTCTCTCATATTCGTTCTGTCAATTAGTAGTTTTACTTCTACGAAAATGCTAAAAAAAATATTACTAAACAAGAATTATTGCACTTCTTTTTCAGAAAGTTGTTTATAATATAATTCTTTATAATAGCCTTCCTGGTTTACTAATTGATTATGAGAACCTTGTTGAATTATTCTTCCGTCTTCCAAAATAATGATTTTATCCGCATTTTTAGCCGATGAAACTCTATGACTAACAATAATTGTAGTTTTATCTTTGGAAATTTCGAGTAAATTATTCAATATTTTTTCTTCTGTTTCTGTATCAACAGCTGATAAACAATCGTCAAAAAGTAGTATCTCAGGATTTTTTATTATGGCTCGAGCAATAGAAACACGTTGCTTTTGTCCGCCTGAAAGTGTGATACCACGTTCTCCTAAAATAGTTTCATATTGTTGATTAAATAGAATAATGTTATCATGAACAACTGCTTTTTTTGCAGCATCAACAACTTCTTCATCTGTGGCATTTTCTTTACCAAACTTGATATTGTTTTTTATAGAATCTGAAAATAAAAAAGCGTCTTGAGGAACAATTCCAATACTATTTCTTAAATCAAATAAATTGACTTGAGCCAATGGTTTTCCATCCATTAAAATCGATCCTTGTTTGACATCATACATTCTGGTCAATAACGAAAGGATACTAGATTTTCCGGAACCTGTTTTTCCTAAAATGGCTAATGTTTGTCCTTTTTTAACTTCAAAAGAAATATTTTTTAAAGCCTCAATATTAGTATCATCATAAATGAAGCTCACATTTTTAAATTCAATTTCACCTTTTATTATTGATTTTTCGGAAGCATTATTTTTGATTGCTGGCTCTATTTTTAAAAATTCATTAATACGTTTTTGTGAGGCTTCTGCTTCTTGAATTAGCGAAGAAACCCAACCAATTGAAGCAACTGGCCATGTCAACATATTTACATAAAGAATAAATTCAGCAATAGTTCCAATGTTTTTTATAGAACCATTTATGTACATCATTCCTCCAAAATAAATTACAACTAAGTTGCTAACTCCAATTAGTGTAGCCATTAACGGACCAAAAAGCGATTGAACTCTAGCCAAGCTCATGCTTTTTTCTTTGCTCTCGGTTGCCAAATTCACAATTAAATCCTGATTTTGTTTTTCTAACGAATAAGCTTTAATAACTCGAATTCCAGAAAAAACTTCTTGTGTGTAACTCGAAACTTTAGATAAATATTGCTGAAAAACAGTACTTCGTTTATTAATTTCAACACTTAATTTAAAAATAATATACGATAAAAATGGAAGCGGAAGTAAGGTATAAAGTGTAAGTTTATGTGAAACATTATACATGTAAATAATCACGACCGTAAACCTAATTATTGTATTTATAGTGTACATAACTGCTGGTCCAACATACATTCTAACTTTAGCAACATCTTCACTAATGCGATTCATTAAATCGCCAGTACGATTTTGTTTGTAAAAATTCTGATCTAAAACTTCATAATGTTTGAAAACCTCATTTTTTAAATCAAATTCTACATGACGTGACATTACAATCAACGTTTGACGCATCAAAAAAGTCAAAACTCCTGCAACTATTGTGGTGCCAACAATGTAAAGCGCAAAAATTAATAGTCGATGTTTTGCTGAAATAGCGTCAATATTATGTTTTTGAAAACTTTCAATTATGTTAATTGACTTTCCAATCAACTTTGGAGTAAAAAGTGAAAAGATTTGAGCAACAATAGTTATGAAAATACCCAATAAAAAACGGTATTTATATTTGATAAAATATTTATTTAAATAATATAATTCTTTCATTTTATTTGTTTAATTTCTTATCATATTCTTTTTTAATTTGTTAAATCATAAGAAATAATGTATTTTTAAAATAGTCAGTTAAAATTAATTTTATTAACAAAATGCTAATTAATCGCTCAATAAGTGAATTATTTTGAATATTAAGTTAAATTTGCTCTGACTTATTGATAAAGTCGCAACCCAAATAATATTTTATGACTTCAGAAATTACAACTCCAAAAGAACTTCAAAAGATGGATCCTGTGTTTGGTCAATTATCATTTGATAATCATGAACAAATTGTTTTTTGCAACGACAAAGATACTGGATTAAAAGCAATTATTGGTATTCATAACTCAGTTTTAGGGCCAGCTTTAGGCGGAACTAGAATGTGGAATTACGCAAATGAATGGGAAGCCTTGAATGATGTGTTACGTCTTTCTCGTGGAATGACTTATAAATCTGCAATCACTGGTTTAGACCTTGGTGGTGGAAAAGCAGTTATTATTGGAGATGCAAAAACACAAAAAACGCCAGAAATGATGCGTAAGTTTGGCGAATTTGTTCACTCTCTTTCAGGAAGATACATTACCGCAGAAGATGTTGGAATGGTAACTAGCGATATGGATACTGTTCGCGATGTAACTCCTTATGTAACTGGAATTTCTGAATCTCGTGGTGGCTCTGGAAATCCTTCTCCTGTAACTGCTTATGGCGTTTATATGGGAATGAAAGCCGCTGCAAAATACCAATTTGGTTCGGATAAATTAGACGGAAAGAAAATTTTGGTACAAGGAATTGGACACGTTGGCGAAACTTTGGTTGATTATTTAACTAAAGAAGGCGCTTTAGTGCAAATAGCAGATATTAACGAAGATAAATTGATTGAAGTTGGAAAAAAATATGGAGCTTCAATTTATTCTGGCTCTGATTTATATACTGCTGATGTTGATATTTATGCGCCTTGTGCGCTTGGAGCAACAATAAACGATGATACGGTTTATAAAATTCAAGCTAAAGTTATTGCTGGTGCGGCTAACAATCAATTGGCGAATGAAAATATTCACGGACCAATTCTTCAAGAAAGAGGAATCGTTTATGCTCCAGATTTTTTAATTAATGCTGGTGGAATAATCAATGTTTATGCAGAAATTGCTCATTATGACAAAGCAGAATCTATGCGTAGAACCGAAAATATCTATAATACAACTTTAGAGATTTTTGATTACGCTAAAGCAAATAACTTGACGCCACAAAAGGCAGCTATGGCAATTGCTGATATTAGAATTGCACAAAGAAAAAAAGAAAACGCTAAATAGATTAGTGTTTGATTAAAATAGTTTTATTTTTGCAAAGCGAAAGAGCAACATCTTTCGCTTTGTTAATTTTTATCCAAATCAAAAAAGTTCTTATCCGTGTTAAACAGAAGACATATTAGAATAAAAGTCATGCAATCCATTTATGCAATGCGCCAAAGTGGATCTGACAATCTTGAAAAACAAGAAAAATTTTTACAATTTAGCTTAGAAAGTATAGTAGATTTATATCTAATTATGTTGTCTACATTAGTTGAAATTCGTAAAAAAGAAATCGAATATATCGAAATTGCTCAAAAAAAACACCTAGCTACTCCTGAAGAGCGAAATCCAAACAACAGATTTATTAACAATCCAATTTTAATAGCATTAGACGAAAATAATTCGCTAAGTATTGCTCTTGAAAACAGAAAAATCAATAACTGGCAATCCAATGATGATACTATTTTAATGCTATTGCAAGACATAAAGCAAAGTGATTTGTATCAAAATTATATGGCAAAGAAAACAGTTACTTTTGAAGAAGAGCGTTTTTTTGTAGTCGATATGTTTTCTGAATTGATTGCTCCAAACGAAAAGTTATATTCTTATTTAGAAGATTTTAAATTGACTTGGGTTGATGATATTCCGGTTGTTAATACTCAAATTTTAAAGCAATTGAGAAAAATGACTGCCGATGCGGATTCAATAAAAGTTCCAGCAATTTATAAAGATCAAGAAGATAAAGAATTCTCAACAATTTTGTTCAGAAAAACAGTTTTGAGTGATGCCGAATTAATAAAAGAATTTATCGATAGAACGCCAAACTGGGATTTAGATAGAATTGCTGAACTGGATACCATCATTTTGAAAATGGCAATTTGTGAGTTTTTGAAATTTCCATCTATTCCTTTCAAAGTTACCATTAATGAGTATTTAGAACTTGCTAAAGAATATTCAACACCAAAAAGCAGTGTTTTTATTAACGGAATTTTAGACAATTTAGTTAAAGATTTTCAAGCAAATAATAAAATAAACAAAGTCGGAAGAGGCTTACTATAAAATAGAATAACAATAAAATAAATAAGATTATGGGACAATTTGGTTCAATGGGTTATATCCTTTTAATGTTTGTGGTAATGTATTTTTTTATGATTATGCCACAACAAAAAAGAGCGAAGAAAGAAAAAGAATTTGAGAAAGGTTTGAAAGTTGGAGACAAAATCATAACCAAAAGTGGTCTTCACGGAAAAATTTCTGAGCTAGCTGAAACAACTGTTGTTGTTGAGACTATGTCCGGAAAATTAAAAATGGAGCGTTCTGCTATTTCTCTTGAAATGAGTGCTGCACTTAACAAGAAAGTATAATTTGTACTAATTTATCGGTATTTATCATTCAAACCAATGTTTTGCAAAATCATTGGTTTTATTTTTTCCATTCGTAATATCTTGGTTTTTTCTTGTTTGGCAGTAGCAATATATTCTAAAAATTCTTTTTGTTTGAATGGTGAAAATACTTCAAAAGCTTTTGCAAATAGTATGTCATTTTTAAGTTCGTTTGCAAAGAATTTACAAATAATAACTTCTTTTTTTTCGGGTTTATGACTTAAACCTTTTCTTTCGTTTTCAATGGCCTCTTTAATATAAGCAAGAAGTAATTTTTCATCAATTTCCGCTTTAGAATTAAACCTCCATTGGCGCAAGGCTTTGGTAACTCCTTCTTGAGCATTGACTAATACTTGAGCATTATCTTTTAAGAAAACACCATTCATAAACCAAACACCAAAATAGGATTTAAAACCACCAACTCCCAATATGTTTTTGTTGTTGTGAGTATAAATAGATCCACCCCATTTAGTTGTTTCTACCAAATTGGTTTTAGAAAGTATAGATTTGATGATTTCTAACTCTTCTTCCCATTGATTGACTTTATTCCAAACATGTTTTTCTTCCATAGAATATTGAAAATATTTTTTTAAAAGTTAAATATAAAAAAAAACACAAATTTCATAAATTGAAACTTGTGGAAATTTATATGATTGACAACTTTTATTTTTTAGAAAAATCTGTTGTAGCAGTTAATTCGGCAATTTTAACGATAACATCTACCGCTTTTTGCATACTTTCTACTGGAACATATTCGTATTTTCCATGAAAATTATGACCGCCAGCAAAGATATTTGGGCAAGGCAATCCCATATACGACAATCTAGAACCGTCAGTTCCACCACGAATAGGTTTGATTAATGGCGTAATTCCTAATTGTTTCATCGCTTCTTCTGCTAAATCAACAATAAACATCATTGGTTCTACTTTTTCACGCATGTTGTAGTATTGGTCTTTTACTTCGACAATACAAATATCTTCGCCAAATTGTGCAGCGAATTTTGCATTGATTTTGGCAGCAATAGCTAATACTATGTCTTTACGTTTTTGAAACAAATCAGCATCGTGGTCACGAATAATAAGTTCTAATTTAGTTTCCTCAATACTTCCTGATAATCCAGTAACATGATAAAATCCTTCATAATCTATAGTTTCCTGTGGGATTTCATTCTTTGGTAATTCATTGATAAAATCATTCGCAATTAGCATTGAATTAATCATTTTGCCTTTAGCATAACCAGGATGAACACTTTTTCCTTTGAAAATAATTTTTGCGCCAGCAGCATTGAAATTCTCATATTCCAGTTCGCCAATTTGACTTCCGTCCATTGTATATGCCCATTTGGCTCCGAATTTCTCTACATCAAAAATATCAGCACCACGACCAATTTCTTCGTCAGGAGTAAATCCAACTCTGATTTTTCCGTGTTTAATTTCAGGATGTTGCACCAAATATTCCATTGCAGTTACAATTTCTGTCAAACCTGCTTTATCATCAGCACCAAGTAGCGTTAAACCATTGGTTGTAATTAAAGTTTGCCCTTTATACAACAATAAATCTTTGAAATAACTTGGAGAAAGCACGATATTTTGTTCTTTATTTAAAACAATATCTCCACCATCATAGTTTTTTACGATTTGTGGTTTTACATCTTTTCCTATAAAATCTGGTGAGGTATCAAAGTGAGAAACGAATCCGATTGTTGGAACTTCATAGTCAACATTACTTGGTAAAGTTCCCATAACATAACCATTTTCGTCAATAGTTACTTCGGTTAATCCTATGGTTTGAAGTTCCTTTACTAATAAATTAGCAAGAACTAATTGTTTTTCTGTACTTGGAGTTGTTGGAGAATTAGCATCCGATTCAGTATCGATAACGGCATAGCTTATAAAGCGGTCAATAATATGTTGCATGAGTTTAGTTTGTGAAATTTAGTGTGCAAATATACAAATTTGATGGGTTTAGTTTTAGGTTACCCTATAAAAAAAATCCCCAACTGAACGAACAGTTGAGGATTGATATTTATTAAAACCAATGGCTTTATTCGTGAACCAAAACCCATTCGCCATTAGCAACCATGCTTTCGGCTTTTTTGTATTTCAAAGTTTCAGTTTTACCACTCATTACATGCTTGATAGTAACAGTATCGTTTCTATTGATTTTTGGAGCATCACGAACAATCGTTTCCGTTACCTGACGTTGTTGTGTTTGTGCAGCTTCACTCCCGACGCTTCGGGATTGTTCTGCCAAAGTATCGCTATTTAAAATTTCATCTTTGGATTCGATGTAATTTTCTTTCTTACGAACTTCTTGACGAGCTTCTTGAATGGTATTGTTTTGCTGTGGCAAATCTCCTTTAAATAAGAAGGATATTACTTCTTTATTTACACCATCCAACAT